>CALJOA010000007.1 GCA_937981585.1 uncultured Pirellulaceae bacterium
GATGACCCGTTTGACTTCGAAACGACTCTTGAGCGAGTCAGATTCGATTCCCAACTGGTTGATAAACTCCTGAAGCTCTTTGACCTTTGACTCGGATGGCTGTGGATGGACGCGTCGCATGTAAAACAATTCCAGGTCGGCCATCCGCTGAGCGACGGCTTCGTTGCCGGCAAGCATGAACTCTTCGATGACTTGATGGCTCTCGGTGTTGTCGACCGTGTGAGCACCGGAAACTTTTCCGTCATCGTCGAGGTCGATTTTGACCTCAGGCAAAATCAAGTTGATCGCGCCGCCTTCCATCCGGCGCTTGCGAAGCTTCATGGCCAGCGTGTGCATGTCGCGGACAAGCTGGAAGACTTCGGGCGAGAGCTTGTCCTTCCAGGGCTTGTCGTTCTCGAGATACTCGTCGATCTCCTCGTAAGTGAACCGATGAGCCGATTTGATCGCACCTCGGTGGAGCTCGGTGTTGATCGGTACGCCCTGTTCACTGAACTCAATCAACGCCGTCATGCAATAGCGAACTCGATTGGGCTGAAGACTGGCGAGGTTGTTGGAAATGATCTCTGGCAGCATCGGAATGACGCGGTCAGGCAGATAGATGCTGGTCGCGCGCGCGTAGGCTTCGTCATCGAGGTCGGATCGAAGCGGAACAAAGTGCGAAACGTCGGCGATGTGGACACCAAGTTCCCAGTGGCCGTTCTCAAGCCGTTTGAGTGAGATTGCGTCGTCGAAATCGCGAGCGGTTTTCGGGTCGATCGTGATGACAGTCGTCTTGGTAAAGTCGGTTCGCTCGCCGATGTCGTCTTCGTCGAACGCTTGGGCCTGTTTTCTGGCATCCTCGAGGACTTTTTCGGAGAACTCTTCGGGCAATCCGAACTGCCGAATGACGCTGAGTGTATCAACCCCCGGTTTCCCTCGGTCGCCGAGGACCTCGACGATCACGCCTTCGCCGTCCTGAGTGCTCGACGGGAAGTTGGCCATTTCAATTACGACTTTATCGCCGATCCGGCAATTTTTCGCGCCCGCATCGCCAACGAGAATTCCGGCTTCGAACACTCCGCCATCGACATTGACGAATCCGAACCTGCCAGTTTCCTGATAGGTTCCGACAAACCGATTGGAGTGCCGTTTGACGATTCCGATTACTCGACCAGAGACTCGTTTTCTCCCGTCGCGGCTGCCGCGATCTTTTGACACGCTGATTTTGACGGTGTCTCGATCAGTCGCATCGGCTGTTTTGGTTTTGGGAATGAAGATGTCGTCAGAACGGTCCGAGACGGTTGAGCCCTCGGGAGTAACGAATCCAAAACCGGCTGCCGCACGTCGGAACACGCCGACGACTTCGTTCTTGTTACGATCCGATTTGCCGGAGCCCGACTGGGAGTTTTTTTGAAACTTCTTTTTGGGTTGCCCGGTGGCTTTGATGACAAGATGTTTTGGGCCGTAGGCGAGTCGCCCTTTTTTGACCAGTCGTTTGATCGTCCGTTTGATCTCGCGCTCTTCATCAAGGAGCTTCAGTTTCTTGGCGATCGCTTTGGGTTTGAGAGGTTGATAGTTGTCGCTGAGGACAAGATCCAAAATGCTTTTTTCTAAATTCAATTTTTCTTTCATGAGAAAAGTCTATGGTGAGGGGGTGCAAAATGCTACCTAGATCGGCTCTCAGGCCGAGGGTGATCCGCAGCTTGGTCGAAACCGGCCACAATTGGAGCACGGATTTTCGCAGATTCCGTTGGCGGGACGAACCAAAGTCAAGCTTGGCTGCGACATGGCATTTCTGAAATGCGCTTTAGCTGGACAGTGGATAGGCGCCACTTTTCGTCGATTGCGCTGGCAGTCTTCGGCTTGCAAAGTGCTTGTGTTAGTTAATTGGTAACCCGATGCGTGAGCGAGGGACCGCCCCTCGCTCACGCGTCGGGTTACCAATGTGCGCCCAGGTTGGCTGTCCAGCCAAGGTTGCGCTGTCCAGCCAAGGTTGCGCTGTCGACTAGTACTAAGTTACATCCTGACCAGTTGGCAAGGTGAGCGGTAACAAATCACTAAGAACCTTTGAAGATCTTTCGTCCGATCGACGGATGGTAAACCGTCCACGGGCTGTCTTTGTTGACGTCTTCAGAGATCAACTGGGAAACGTTGTGAATCCGCGCGTCCAGTGAATCGAGGAAGTGAAGCGCAATGGCTTCGAGGGTCATCGGCAGTTTTGGGCTGCCGTACTCGTACTGCCCGTGATGCGAGACAATCATGTGCCGTAAATGGTTCGCGAGTTCCTCCGGAAAGTCATCTCCCGATTGCTTTTCGGTTTCCACGATCATCTGGTCAAGCATCGAAACGCCTTGGACAAGATGGCCAATCAACTGCCCCTGGTCGCTGTAACCCAAATCAGGTGAATAGGTCAGCTCCCGGATCTTTCCAATATCATGTATGAACGCTCCGAACAGCAGGATGTCACAGTCGAGGTCCGGGTACTGTGGTGCAACCAGATGACAGACTTCCATCAGCGAAACGATATGCTCGAGCAAGCCGCCATGATACGCGTGGTGATTTTTGACTCCGGCTGGCGCAGTTCGCAGCCCCTTCATGAAGTTCTCATCGACAAGAAAACACTCGGCGAGATTTCTTAAATTGACATTCCGCATCCCCCGCAGTAGTTCGGCAACTCGAGCCACAAGTTTCTCAACCGACTCATTGGAGAGCGTGATGAAATCTTCTTCGTCGATCCCCTGCCCGTCCGTTTTATCGACTTGCTTGGCCAGCACTTGCATCGAGCCGTTGTACAACTGCGACGTTCCTTTGATCTTAACGTAGTCGCCGTTGCTGAACCCCTCGAAGTGCTTTTGCTGGGCGTTCCACAGCATTGCCGTGATCGAGCCCGTTTTATCGCTTAACCGGAGTTGCAGATACAAGTTTCCGTTGCGGTTGGTACGAAGCTGTTTTTCAGAAGCGAGAAACACTTGGTCGATGGTTTCACCGTCGGAAAGCTCTTTGACAAAACGACGACTCATGTACAGCTCAGTTTCTGATTTAGTTTGAATTGTTGGTTGACGGACGACTGCGGGTTGCGAGTGTTCGTTTCTAGGATCACTTCAGATCGAGATTTTATTGCTGGTTGGCCAAACCCACAAGCTGGAAAAGCCAGTTGGGATGACGATCTTTGGGTGGCGATCTTTGATTGGCCAGCCCAAACGTATGCCGACCGACCAAGGGATCGTCAGATTTTCAGCGTAAGCAGCAATGGGCTTACGCCTCTTGGCTTTGCCGCAATGTGATGTCTCTTCCGACCATTCGGCTCAAGCTCTACAATGACGCTTCGCATATTTAGACCCTCAGAACAGACTATTGCACCCATGGCCAAAACCGGAATCTCCCCGACCCGAGAAGAAGACTACCCTAACTGGTATCAGCAAATCGTTCGTGCTGCTGAGTTGGCCGAGAACTCACCCGTCCGCGGCTGCATGGTGATCAAGCCTTGGGGATACGGCATCTGGGAGAATATGCAGGGCATTCTCGACAAGATGTTCAAAGACACCGGGCACGAGAACGCTTACTTCCCCCTCTTCATCCCCAAGAGCTTTCTGGAAAAAGAAGCCGAGCATGTCGAGGGCTTTGCCAAGGAATGTGCCGTCGTAACGCATCACCGACTTGAGCCCGGCCCCGATGGTGGACTTGTTCCGGCTGGAAAGCTGGAGGAACCGCTGATCGTCAGGCCAACCAGTGAGACGATCATCGGTCACATGTTTGCCAAATGGATTGGTTCGTATCGTGATCTACCGCTCAAAATCAATCAGTGGTGCAACGTCGTTCGCTGGGAAATGCGGGTTCGATTGTTTCTGCGAACGGCTGAGTTTCTTTGGCAGGAAGGTCATACTGCGCACGCGACCGAAGAAGAAGCCCTCGAAGAAACCCGTTTGATGCTTGACGTCTACGCTAAGTTCGCTGAAGACTACATGGCGATGCCCGTGATTCGTGGCGAGAAAACCGCGGGCGAGCGTTTTCCAGGCGCTGACATGACGCTGACGATCGAAGCCATGATGCAGGATCGCAAAGCCCTTCAGTCTGGGACTTCGCATTTTCTTGGCCAGAATTTTGCTAAGGCTCAGGAAATCAAGTTCCAGAACAAAGAAGGCGGCGAGTCGTTTGCATGGACGACATCGTGGGGCGTTTCGACGCGTTTGATTGGCGCGATGATCATGACCCATAGTGACGATGACGGCTTGGTACTGCCGCCAAGAATTGCTCCCAAACACGTGGTTATCATGCCCGTGATTCGCAAAGACGAAGAGCGCGACACAGTGATGGAGTATTGTCAGTCGCTTAAGGATGAAATTTCTGCGGTGATGTACGACGGCAGTCCGGTCAAAGTTTTCATCGACGATAGTGACAAACGGGGCGGCGAGAAGAAGTGGCATCACATCAAACGCGGAGTTCCGATTCGAATCGAAGCCGGTCCTCGCGACATTGAGAGCAACAGCATCTTCGTAGGCCGTCGGGATCAGCCAAAGTCCAGCGGAGTCGGTCGCAACGAGTTTGTGGCTGGTTTAGCCAGTACGCTCCAAGAGATCCAGGATTCGCTATTTCAAAGGGCGCTCAAGCTACGAACCGAAAACACGCAGAGTTTCGATTCGTTCGAGAAGTTCAAAGCATTCTTCACTCCCAAGAATGAGAAGAAGCCCGAAGTACACGGTGGCTTCGCCGAGTGTTTCTTTGTCGACTGCCCTGAAACGGACGAGAAGCTCAAGCCGCTGAAGGTCACGCCCAGGTGCATTCCATTTCCAGGTCAAGGGTTGACCGAAGGCGTCGAAGAAGGAAAGTGTATCTTCACTGGCAAGCCGACTAAAGTGCGAGGTATTTTCGGGAAGTCGTATTAACATTTTGGAGGTTGGAATCCAGAATGATAATGACAAGGTTAAGCGTTGCGGATCGCGTTGTAATGACAGCGAGCGCACGCGGGGGCGTTTTTTTAAACGCTGAGGCGCAGAGTTCACAGAGGAAAATGATCGGATTGTCTCAGCGGCTCTGCGTTTCCAAATTCATGCGCACTCAAAGGATCAAGTGACAAGGGTGGATTCCGAAATTTAGGAATTTCTCAGATTTGTAACTTCGGAAATCCCATTTCCAACCTCTGACCTTCAAAAAGGCCTTACCATTGGGCGAAATCTCCAAACCCCAACCAGCGATGTTGATCGCTGCGATTACCAGCCGATATGAACCGGCGATCGATTGGGCGATTGAAAAAGCGACTACTCAGTGGGGCGATGTGGCTTTGCGAAGCCCATTGTTCGAATTCAATGAAACTGAGTTCTACGAAAAAACGATGGGGACAGAGCTCAAAAAGCGATTGATTGCTTTCGAACGTCTGATCGACCCTGAGCAGATCGCGGCAGCAAAAGTGCTTTCCAATCAATGGGAACACGAATACAACCTCCAATCTGACGTCGCCGAAGAGCGTCCAATCAACATTGACCCTGGGTACATCACTCAAGCCAAATTGGTGTTGGCGACAACCAAGAATCGTGATCATCGGATCTACTTGCAGCAAGGAATCTTTGCCGAGATCACTTTGCATTTCCATTCAGGGAAATGGCAGAAGAGCCGTTGGACTTACGCTGACTACCAACGAGACGACTTTCAAACGTTCTTTACGCAGTGCCGAGACCTGCTCCGCCAGCGCCGTTAAGCCAGCGTGTTCGCACGTCTCTTGGCTATGGAATACGTATGCTTCAAGCCACACAGGTAGCTTGCTCATTGGACGGCACGTTATTCCAGCGCTCCACAAAGAATCTGACTTTTTCGGATTTTGCTATCGAAAACTGATGCTCAGTGCGTTTCCGCTGGCGAAGGGCCAATGGAAAGCCGTGGTAAAATTAATCGCCCAGAATTGTCCGGTTACAATTTAACGCCAATATCCCGGCAAAGCCGAGTTAGGTTAATTGCTCTGGGCGTTGCCATTTACCTATTTCACCGGTATCTGTATTCTTGCTTGGTACTAGAGCGTTCGTCGCTGTTTGGCTGCAATCGACGCAATCGATTGGTCAGCAAGGCTTCAGTTGTCGAACGTTCGAACCATCATGAAATCACATGGCGTAGTGACCCCTGAGAAAAAATCAATGAACGTTTCGATCGCCCCTTTGACAATTCAAAGGCTCTTATTGGCTGGCCTAGTCATTGTCGTGTCGCTTGTTGCCATGGGATCAATGCGTCCCGATACAGGCTTGATACGTTCCAATGTCGATTCCGATCCAAATCAGGAAAATGATCTTGCTGGAGAGAAGGTTGGGAAAGCCGAAGATCTTGTCAAAGACTGGCCAAAGCCCGATTTCGTTTTGTTTGTGACCGGTCGTCAACACGGTTACATCGAGCCTTGTGGCTGCATCACGTTGGAGCGACAAAAAGGCGGATTGATGCGCCGTCACGCAGTCAAAAAAGTTCTTGAAGCTCGCGGGTGGCCGATCGTTGCCATCGACGCCGGGAACCAGGTTCGCCGAACGGGAAACCAACCTGAAATCAAATTGATGAGGACTTACGAAGCGCTCTCCAAAGAGATGAAATACGACGTGATTGGTTTGGGGCCTGATGATCTCAAGCTTCCTGCGATTGAGGTCGCTCAGAAGATGGCAAACAATATGCCCGACAAGAACCCCTTTACCTGCGCCAACGCACAAGTCCTCGGGCAGGTCGATCCATTTCAAATCATTGAGCGGAACGGCAAAAAGATTGGCGTCACGATGTTGCTGGGCGATGAGCATCTTGAAGCCATTAAACAACCAGGGCTCGACCTCAAGGCAGCCGGAGCGGCGTCGCTTGGTCCGGCGATTAAAGCAATGAACGAAGCTCAGTGCGATCTAAAAGTGCTCGTCGCTTTCACGTCGCTCAACAACTGCCGAAAGCTTGCCAAGGATTTTCCTGTGTTCGACGTTCTGGTAACCGCGGGTGGTGCCGGCGATCCTACGTTGCATCCAGAAGTAATCCAAGCCGATAGCGGCCATGTCACATCAATGATTCAAGTTGGTGTCAAAGGCATGTATGTCGGTTTGGTTGGCCTGTTTGCTGGCGATGCCGAAAAACCGATGCGTTACGAACGCGTCGAACTGGATCATCGTTACGAGGACTCCGACGCCATCAAGCGTATTTTCAAGGCGTATCAGGCGGAATTAAAAGATCGTTGGATCGCCGGAACGCTGGCCGATATCCGCCCTCGCGAGCATCCTTCTGGCCACGAGTTTGTTGGCTCCGATAAGTGTGCAGACTGCCACGCAGACGAATACGACATCTGGGAAAACGGAGTTGATGGAGACTGGGGGCCACACGCCGAAGCCACCGCTGATCTGGCCGAGAATCCCAACGACAATCGTGTTTGGGTCCAGCGCCATTACGATCCCGAATGTATGAGCTGTCACGCAACGGGCTGGAATCCTCAGAACTTTTTCCCCTACAAGACCGGCCTGACTGATGTTGAAAAGCAGGACCATCTTCACGCCAATGGCTGTGAAAATTGTCATGGTCCTGGTTCAGCTCATGTTGCGATTGAAACGAAAAAGAATAAGGGTGAAGCGGTCGCCGAGGGCTTACGGAAGAAACTTGCGGACGAAATGGTTCTCACGCTGGAGCAAGCTCGTAATGGAGCGTGCAAGGAATGTCATGACTTGGACAACAGTCCTGACTTCCTCAAAGAAGGCGGATTCGATAAGTATTGGCCAATTATCGAACATGGCGGCGACGATTAGTTGCCCCCAGGTGCTTCCAATAGCTATGGCTTGGATTTTTCGTTTGAAGCATATTTGAAGGGCTGCTCCCGTGCCGATTCCAAGATCACCAAGACTGGGGAGGGAGATCTTGGTTGGGCAGATGTTAGAAAAGCCCTTGCTGAAAACCATTGTTACGGTTGGGCACCGGCCAAAGTAAGCGGTGGCGACCTGAATCGCTTGAAAGAAATATCTGCTAACATGCGTAGAGTGTTGAACTTGACGCCAGTGCGCAGTTAGTTGAATAACGTGATTCTTCTTTCGCTGTAGAACTCTGGGCATGTCAATCGCGTACCATCTCTTTCTCACGTTACTCACGCAATCAGCGCAATGCTTCGATGAATTTTGAACCGCCTCTAACGCCACCACCTTTCGACCTGACAGGTCGCGAGATGGGTGACTATCAAGTTCTTCGTCGGCTGGGCCGAGGCGGAATGGCGGAGGTCTATCTGGCCAAGCAGGTTTCGCTTGAACGAAATGTTGCCCTGAAGGTTCTCAAGCCTGAACTCGCCAAAGACGAATCTTATGTGAAGCGGTTTCGTCAGGAAGCCCAAGCTGCCGCTCGTTTGCGCCAGGCCAACATTGTGCAGATTTACGAGGTCGGCGAGTTCGATGGCTATTACTACATTTCTCAGGAGTACGTTCAGGGTCGTAATCTGAATCAGTATCTCGGTCGGCATGGAGCCGTTGAGCCGGTGCTGGCGATCAATGTTCTCAGGCAATGCGCGATGGCGCTTCAGGAGTCCGGAAAGCACGGCGTGATTCACCGCGACATCAAGCCAGAAAATATCATGCTTTCGACCAACGGTGAGGTGAAGATCACCGATTTCGGTTTGGCTCGGATCAATGACGATGCGTCCAAGCAGGCGTTGACTCAAGTTGGAATCACGATGGGAACGCCGCTTTACATGAGTCCCGAACAAGTCGAAGGTTCTGACGTTGATCAACGGTCAGACATCTATTCGCTTGGCGTGACGGCGTATCATATGCTCGCGGGGCAACCGCCGTTCGAAGGTGACAATGCGCTTTCGATCGCGGTGCAACACGTCAAGGACGATCCGATTCCGCTGGGAAATCTGCGGCCTGATGTGTCTGAAGAACTTTGCGACGTCGTGCACTTGATGATGTCGAAGCCGCGCAGCGAGCGCCCCGACGACGCGAAGCAACTGCTCAAAGAGTTGAGGAAGATCAAAGTCGACGTCGATGATGACTGGGAGATGATTGTTGAGAAGCTTTCTGCGTCCGAGACGCATGCCAATCGACTGACAGCGTCAATGAGCCAATCTAAGATGGCCGCAACGGTTCAGCTTCAGCAAGTCATGAAGGGGAACATTCGCTCGTGGTGGAAATCTCCAAGAACTTTGATTTCAATTGCGGCTTTGTCGCTGGCTGGTCTGATTGCTGGATTGGTCGTCGCCAGACAAACCGCGCCTGAACCACTGCTGGCCGTTTCCACCGATGAATTGGAGGTGCCGAAAGTTCCCCAGTTAGGATCCTCGACCGAACAATTCAAAGAAGCCGAGGTATGGCCGGGAATTCTAAAGAATGATCCAGAACCTTATTATCAGGCGGTGTTGGACTACTGGCCGCCTGAATCTGAATCCGAAAATGTTGGGATGACTTTGTTCAATCGACGGATGGCCTTGGAGCGACTTTCAGAAATCTATGTCGAAGCCAATCGCGATGACCAAGCGATGAAGATCTTTGACCAGTTCGCCGAATTTGACAATTTGGCAGAAGAGTTCAAAGCGGTCGGAATCGTCGGCCAGGCGATTGTGATTGACCGAATGGAGCCCGCCGATTTTGCTGCTCGATTTGCCAGCGGCGAGAACTCGGACGACCTAACCAAAGTGCAGCAGCAAAAAGTTGGCGAGGCAATCGTTCGTCTACGCGGCAAAGAAGAATTGCTTGACGATTTTCCGTTCTACAAAGCTCGCTACCAAACGCTGTTCGAGCGACTCAATCAGGCCAGTTCCGCTGAGTCCGATTCGGGTTCGACAGGGACTTAGAGGTTCTCGTAACCTCACCATCAAGTAGTTCAGGCCTGACTAACGAAAGTTCTGGTTGATCCACCACAAGAGGCGATATCCAAGCGAACGGTTGCCAACAAATATTTTCGCTTTTCCGCCCATCCCCATTTTCAGTGGTAGTTCGGTTTCTCCTAGCGGCACCCGAGTGACGTACTGAAGGTCGGGTTGCTCATAGGTTGCGATCATCTCGACGACAGGATCAGGAGTGCGTGATTGAACCTCCTGTATCGACGATTGGGTCGGCTCGTATTCTTGGCGAACGATTGAATAATCAGTTTCAACTGGCGTCGACTGAATTTTGGATTTGTAACTGTTTCCCGGTTCAGAGTAGAGCTTGATCTTTACGTTTTGGTCGAGCTTGACGAATTTGACTTGATGCTCCGTCAGAATCACGACAAAGTACCACTCTGAAAAATCGGCGACTTCACAGAAGCGTTGACCGCGATTGACTGATGCATTGTCGTGCTGATCATAGAGCAAAGGAAGCATCACCGACTCACGAAGTTCATCCGAACTTGAAGCCGAGTTTTCGAACGGTGTCTCGACCACCTTTCCAGCAATCGAGCTTTTCAAAGTCAGCTTGTCAGCTTTCTCTTGAAGCTTTTCATACGAGTTTTTCAGCTTTGTCATATCGGTGAACAGTGATTGCGTGGGCTGCGATTTGCCTTCTCGCTGCATCATTGACGCTCGTTCGAATTTGCTTTGAGCCTCTTCGAACTTTGACTTCGCATCGAGTAAATCCAATTGCAGCTCGACATTGGTTAACTTGGCCAATGTCTGGCCTTCAACAACTTCGTCGCCAGGTTTTACGAGACATGATTGGAGTACGCCTGGTTCGTTGATCCAGATCGTTTCGATCTGCTTGGGCATTACGACCGCGTTGCAGCGAAGATAATGAGGGATTGGAACCAAAAGAATGAGCGCGATCAAAGCCGCAACACAGGCTAGCACGATAAAGAATCTTACTTTTTTCACTTCATGCATCCGGCCAGGAACTGACATGTACTTATACAACTTGTAACCGGGCATGATGATCATGCCAATCATGGAAAACAACGCGATCCCGATTCCTATCGACTCGAGATTATAAGGCTCAAGCATGTACATTAGGAAAAAGATGATCGAAAACATGACGAACCAGCGATAGCAAAACGCGGCAACGGTGAACATTGCAAACGCGTAAGGCCGATTGGTCGGCATCAGCTGATCGTCAGGTATTTCAAGCCCCAACCAGTTTCGACCCAGCAGCGTCGTCAGGGCTTTGGTGGACTTTTGATTCAGGTTGGGGATCTCAAGAATGTCACTGAGAATGTAGTAACCATCAAAACGCAGGAGTGGGTTACCGTTGAACAAGATCGTGCTGATCGAGCTGACCAGCATGACTCGTAGGGCAATATCCTGTACGAATCCTGGTTGGACAAACCACCAGACAAACGTAGCAATCGTTGCCAGGATGACTTCGACATACATTCCCGCAGCGCCAATTGCGGCTCGATGCCATTTGTTTTGAAGCCGCCAACTGTCCGACACGTTGCAGTACAGACAGGGCGTTAACACCAGCAGCATGAATCCGATTTCGTGACACTCGCCGCCCAAGCGTTTGCAAGACAATCCATGGCCAAACTCGTGGAAGATTTTCGTTACGCACAGTACCAGACCAAACAGATACCACTGTCTTGGGTCGAAGAAAGCTTCGAATCCCGGCAGCATCGATTGAAACTGAGCCCAATTCATCAGCACCGAAAGCAAAGCAATTGAACTTGCAATCAAAGTGATAATTGCGGCGGCTTTGGTGAAGATCCACCAAGTGTAAGGCAGGAGAAAGTTAAGGATCCGTTCTGGATCAAATCCCTTATACCGGATCGCCAAAATGTTGGCGCACGCTCCGACTCGCTCCATTAGCTTGTTTTTTTGACCACGCTTGAGAAGTTCGGGGCCTTGGCTGGGCGTGTTGGAGGTTACTAGCGAGTCTTGATGAAATCGAGTCAGCAGTTGCTGCAGGTCCTGGCGCGTGATTCGTTTGGGGGCAAACTTCTCGTGATAGCCGTCTTGCAACTCGTCTATCGTTTTGTTGCCATCAAGCTGCTGCAACAGGTAAAAAACGTGAGGAGGGAACTGGAAGTACTTTTGACCAAGCGGCTCTTTGACAACCCAGTATTCAACACCCTGATAGGCCATCCGGGTAAACGTCAGATCCGCGCGGATCCGCATCTGGACGACGGGGCCTTTGGGCTGAGTTGGCTTGATCCGCCCATCGCGACCATCGTTTGTGGCCGTGGCGCGGGGGTCGGGACGCGGGATGATCGACATCGCAAGCCCCTAATACAAGAGTTTAGTTCGAACATAATCATAGAGCTGATAGAAGCAAACGAACCCCAAAGGGCGTTTGCCGCAAAGGATCCTTGCCGTCGCTCCAGCGCCACTCCTGAGTTCTCCCTGCAGTTTCTCCAGTTGGTCTTGTTCGATGTTGACGATTGCGCGGTACTCCGGAGGACCGGTATCAGAGGGGACCGCGCGGGGCAGAATGCGGGCAACTGTTCCCTGGAGATTCAGATTCGGGTCGGTGCCGATTTTGAACTCAACATCCAAAGGTTCTCCATCGGCATCGTTAAACGCTTCATCAATGTAGACGACCTTGACTTGAGGGATCCTTAGCTCCAATTGCCACGTCCCATTGAGATCGACAACCTCGAGCAACGCGTGGCTGGGATCGACTGATTTGAGCTCATATTTTCTTTTGGGGTCCGGAGTGATTACTGTGCCGTCGATCGGACTGACGATTTCCTGGTAGGTTCGTTTGAGCTTCATCAGCTCCAACTGCTCCTCCATGGTGACTTTCTTTTTCTTGTAGTGCTTTACCGACATCGAAATGTCCGCCCGTTCAACCGAATCCTTGACTCGTCCGCTGGACAATTGATTGGTCGCGTGAGCAATATCTTCTTCGATTCGCTTGATCTCGAACTCCTGGACCGAGATGCCAATCTCAAGGTCGGCGTTGTGGAGCGTCATCAATTTCTGGCCGGCGGTGACTTTTTCACGTTCGCCAATCAATACTTCGGTGACTTCGCCACCGGTTTGAGGGTAGATGGTTCGTCGTACGGTTGGATGCATTACCCCGTCGACTTTCATCTTGAGTTCTTTGGGCCAGAAGAACATTGCCGCAGTCAGAAGACCGAGGCAAAGCAACCCAAAGAGGGTTTTTCGCAGATGGTCGCGGAAGAGCAGTTTTTGCAACCAGCCCAGTCGCTTCCAAATCGGCAGCAGGAAAATTTCGCCATGTTTGCGAGCGTTTTCCAACGCGATCTCGGATTGACTAACGATCAGGTTACGATCTTCTTCAATGTCTGCTTCGGCTACGTCAGCGTCGAAGTACTCCAGACAAATGACGCCGAGCTTTTTGGCTTTTTTTCGCCGACGACTTTTCATCTCCAGATCGGCCGTTTCAGGTTGCTTGGCCAACAATGGAATCACGGCCAACGTGCGACTGTGTGACTCGTCGAGATACTCGTTGATCTTAGTGGCAACATCAGGAGCCAATCCTTCGGTCGATCCGGTAATCCAAAACGGAGAATCTGCACTGACGCTTGCCGTGGCAACATTGGTCAATAGGCGAACGACGTTGGATCGATTGTCGAAACGATCTTGGCTGCTGATCGCAACGATCTTGCAGCGACGACCGTTCCAAGTCCCGACACTCACGCGATCGCAGTTCAACAGCCGTCGGGCTTCGTTGGCGATTGCGTAGCAAGTTTCTTTTCGATCAATCGAGCGATGTGATTCACTAATGAACTCGAGTCGCTTTCCCCAAGAGTCAGCATTGGCGCTGAGTTTCTTCAAGTCCTGTTGTTCATGCCAACGCTGGAACAACGCAGAGATTTGAGTCAGGAATCGAAGGTAGCCTTCTTGAGCCTGGGGCGTAATATCGGCTCGTTGCAGCAGTTCGACGGTTCCACAGCAGGAATCCGCTCGATTAAATACCGGTGAGAACAGCATTAAGAAAGGGTCGTCTATTTTTTGATTCGGATCGGCCGGCCGGCCGGTGAGAGACTCCGACATCAGTCCCATCGGCATCTGCTTGGTGATGACTTCCATGACGGCTTTGCCGTGTTGACCATCGACTGCTGTGACGACGGCTTTGGCGGTTTCACTTGGCGGAACGCCGCTGTGATGGGTGAGCTTGGGTTGCCGGTCCCCGTTGGCTTGCCAAAGCAACGCGCCGTGGGCCCCTGTCATCTTGACGACTTTTCCCAGCACAGCGTTGCAGAACTGGTCGTAGTCCTTTTCAGTCCGCGCCATTTCGTTGAGCTGTTGAATCGTCCGGCGCACCTCGTTCCGAATTGCATCGGGGTCGGTTCTGGTTTGGTGCTCAGCGCTGGACATAAATCTCAAGTTTGCGGAGTTAAGCGAAAATTAAGCGAAAAAAAGACGCGATTCATCACAGGTAGACGTTGTACCAAAGACGGTTTGCTGGTGCGTCGTCGGGGGCCCAAGATTATAGTTCGGGTACCCAAATTAGGAAACAAATAGAGACAATAACGTGTCCTGAAAAACGCTCAAAAGCTCGCTTGAGAGGACATTCACTGGACTATTCAAAGTTATCCAAAATCGGATCGAGCCCCATTTCTCGTTGAGACTTAGCGAGCTGCTTCTCATTATACATCAAGATTTTTCTCGAACGGTAATGTTGGTTCTCGACCTTTCGCTGGGCGCGCTTAAAAAATGAGATCCAATATGAAGCTGTGCGGGTTGCGCCGGCCTTGCGATACTGTTGTGCCTTTTGTTTCCCGTGCGCGGATTCGAGGAGCTTGTCCTCGGCGGCGATATACAACTGCACCGACCCAGGCTCTCCTTGTCGTCCACAGCGGCCAAAAAGCTGCTGATCAATGCGGCTTGATTCGTGCATCTCGGTTCCGATGACATGCATCCCGCCAAGGGCTAAAATTTCATCACGGAGAGTTTTTGATTTGGCTTCTTGGGCTTCGACTTGTGCTTGAAACGACTCGTCGGATTGGTTGGGATTGCGAATGACCTTTTCCGGCTCACCACCAATTTTGATGTCGGTGCCGCGCCCTGCCATGTTGGTGGCTACTGTTATTTTTCCTCGACCGCCAGCCTGAGCGATAATTTCAGCTTCTCTCTGGATCTCTCTCGCGTTGAGAACTTCGTGAGGAACATTGTGTTGCTTTAACAGCTCAGAGACCGCATTTGATTTGGCGATCGAGCGGGTGCCGATCAAAATCGGCCTGCCCTGATTGTGGATCTCGATGGTATCTTTGACGACGTTTTCAAACTTTTCTTGTTCAGAAAAAAAGTACTTGATCGGCAGGTCTTTTCGTTGAGGCTTTTTGTGGGTTGGGATCACCGTCACACCCATGTGATAGATCTTCTTGAACTCTTTTCGCGACGTGTAAGCCGTACCTGTCATGCCGCCGATGTAAGGGAACCGACTTACGAACGACTGGACGGTGATCTTTGCGCTTGTGTTGGTGTCCATTGTGACTTCGACGTCTTCGTTGGCTTCGATTGCCTGGTGGATTCCGCGACTCCAACGCCTTCCTTCGGAGATTCGACCGGTCGCTTCGTCGACGATCACAATCTCGCCATCACGAACAACGTAGTCGCGGTCGCGCTTGTAGTCTCGGTTCACCTGAATCGCCCGCTCCATGAAATCGTACATCTCCAACAACCCGATACCGGCCAGCTCAGTCGGCTTGGGCGTGTCGCGAACCAGCGCCGTTCCATCGGGGGTCAGGTCAACACGACGCTTTTCTCGGTCGTACCAGTAGTGGTTTTCTTCTTCGAATCGGCGGACGGCCTTGGCGGACCATTGGTAGAGCAGCGTCTGTTGTTGGTGCGTTGCGTCGTCCTCAGCAGATGAAATGATCAGTGGCGTACGAGCGTCGTCGATGAGGATACTGTCCGCTTCGTCAATCAACAAAAAGTGAGGTTTGCGATGAACGGGCTTGGACGCCGCAGCCTCTGCAACGTCGCCTTGAGGGCCGCCGTACCAAAGTTCACGTTGCTTTTGTTCGCGCTCCATGGAATGGTCGCGCAGAAAGTCGAACCCAAACTCCTTCATCGTGCCATAGGTAATATTGCACTGATATGCGGCTCGCCGTTGCTCCCGTGACATTTCGGATTGAATCACACCAATCGTCATGCCGAGCAAGTTGTAAACCGGTTGCATCCAAAGCGCGTCTCGTTTGGCAAGGTAGTCATTACTGGTTGCAAGAAGCGCCCCGCGACCAGCAAGTGCCTGGACAAACATCGGGAGCGTCGCAGTCAGCGTTTTACCTTCTCCGGTCCGCATTTCGGCGACGTTGCCCTGACACATCGCATATCCGCCCAACAGTTGCACATCGTAATGCGTCATGCCAAGCTCGCGTTGCGCGGCGACTTGAACTAGCGCGAACGCTCGCTCAATCAGTGGCGAGATCTTTTCGGACTGACGGGATTCGAACCCGAGGTTGAGCGCCAAATCTTTCAGTTGCTTGTCGTCGTATTGAGAGTACTTTTGAGCAAGCGATTTGATTCTCGATATTACCGTTCCGAATTTCAACAGGAATGCCTGAAATGACTGGAGGAGGATTGCCCGGCTATTGACTGGATGCAACTTAGTTTACCGTCATTATGTTCAAGTTAAACATCAGCGCACCAAAAAAGCACGCCCAAAATCGGACGTGCTTTGTATTTCATCTTCCATTGATTCCAACCACATGCTGAGACAGCCAGCCGGATTGGACCGGTCGTCAACAGGATAGCCGAAAATTAGCAACCGCCAAGAACGACGTTCGAGGTCCCTGAGGCGTTAACAAACAAGCTTCCTGCACCGCCGTTGACAATCTCGAAGCAGTCGGTCGCCAGTTCGCCAATGATCGCATCGACAGCAGTGATACTGACAATATCTTGACTGCGAATCTCTGCTGTCGGAGCGTCAGTGATGTTGCCATTGGATACGAGTGTCAAGCGATTACCAACGTCGTTGTTGCCAGTAATCTGAAAACCAGAGTTGGCAGTAATGAACGTGTTTCCAGTTGAATTGAACTGAAGCTGCCCCATTTGCAGGAAGTCAGTTGTCTCGCTGCCCATGTTAACCAGATTGCCGGTCAGGCTGAGCAGATTTGTTACCCGAGTCTGTGCGTTGAGGCTGTCAGTAATGTTGCCGCTGGCAACAAGTGTCATTGATTCTGCAGTGTTGTTGCCTGAAAGGTTCAATGAACTGTTCTCAGTGATGTTAACAGCACCGCCTGAGTTAAGCGTAAACGAACCGGCGTTCACCTGGTCGTTTGCGTTTTCACCCCAGCGAATCGAAGTTCCTTCAATGTTGGCGGTTGCCGTTACGTTGATCGAAGCCGAAACCGCATCGGTAACCGCTCCGGTTGAAGTTAGATTCAACTCTTGAACTTGAGATGAGCGTGTCATGTGCGTGGCGCTGTCTTCACTTACCGTGGCCACACCTGGTGAATTCAACTGAAGAGCACCAAAGTTCATCGAGTCATTGAGTTCTTGACCCAGCGTGATCGACGTTCCTTCGAACGCAGCGTTGGTAGTTACATCGATATTGGTTCCGTCTCCGTTAGTACCGGTAAAGATGTTGGTGATCCCTCCCGCAGATACGATGTTGGAGCTGTTGGCAGTGTTGAAGCCAGCGATGTTGGTTGCGCTGTCTTCTGACAACGCGAACGCCCCGGTCGTAGTAAATCCGATTGAACCGGCATTGAACTGATCCGTTGCTGTATCGCCAACATCGACCGATGCCGCCGTAAATCGTGAGAACAGCTCGACATTCGTTCGGGCGTTATCGCTGTCGGTAATTGCTCCGGCCGATGTCAAAAACAAACGACGGGCTTCATTTTTGGTTTCGATGATGTGCGTGTCGGAGTCCTCGGTGATGTTCAAGTCACCCCAGGTCAAAAAGTGAATTGAACCGGCATTGAACTGGTCGGTTGCGGAATCACCAAGCGTGATGTTGGCTCCCTCAAACTGTGCTTTGTCGGCAATGTTCAATGTGGCAGTCGCGTTATCAGCGATGTTGGCTTGTGAGAATATGCTCAACGAGTTGGCGGTGTTGGTTCCAGTCAGGACTATTCCACTATCTTCCCAAATGTGGGCGTGACCACCCGCGTTGAAGTTGACCGCGCCGGCATTGAAGGTGTCGGTTCCGTTCTCACCTATTCGAATCGCAGTCGCAGCATCAAACGTTGCTATGTTTGACACGGCGATATCAGTGTTGCGTCCGTCAAAAATTCCGGCACTAGATGTCACGTCGATGTTTCTGGCGTTGATATTGAGCAAGACAACGGTTGAGTCTTCGCTGAACACAAGGTCTTGTGATGTGGTTGAGGAGACAGCATTGAAGTTAACGGTGTCGCCTACATTATCTCCCAGAATGACATTATTGGCGTTAAATCTGGTGATTCCATCGGCAGAAATGTTTGAGCCAACTGAATCGACGATGTTACCACCTGCAGTAACGTTGAAGTCACCGGCTGCTGCGACGCTGGAGAACGAAATGTTGTTGGCATCAGAGAGGTTAATATGACGTCCGGCAGCGGTCGTGGAAACGTTTACATCGCCGATGAAGTCGTTGGTGGCAACGTTAAACGTAATCGGATTGTCGCCGGCGTTGATTGTAGTGGTTCCACCAACGCGAAGTCGTGAACCTGTTGACTGCCCGGCGCGCCCGTTGGCTTCGTCCAAGGTCACATTGAGGTTTCCAGTCAGTTGGTAGTCACCGTTGACGCTAAAGTTGCGAATGCCACTGGCAGTTACTGATTGGATCGCGCGGCCGGAAGCGCTCGTGTAGCTTCCATTGAGTGCCAGTTGCTGGTTGGCGCCGCCGTTGCCGGTAACCGTGATTGAATTCAATGCCGTCGCGGACGCACTTTGAACTCCGGCGGCAGTGCTGAGGTCTTCGCTGCCATTGACGGTGATGTTGCCGTTATTGGCGACATCAATCACGGCGACATCGCTGCTGGCCGTTAGGTTGATTCCCAGATTTTGAGTCCCCGCATTGTAAGCAACGACTGTGGCCAAGAGATTTTTCTCTTCCAGGTTGTCGTAGCCCAATTTCTTTGAGGCCTTCGAATTTTTTCGCCGAGGTTTTTTTCCAAGTGGTAAACGCATCGTAGTAGTCTCCTGCGCGAGCTGCTTTAAGAGTGAGTAATCCGGAGTAAAGGGACTTGGCGGTGCCATGAAGCTTCAAGGCAAAGCGGGCGCCGCCGTGATTGCCGCGGGCGGTAGGTAGGTGCGGCTTAATCGGTCCCGGTCAAAAGTTGTGAATCAAGTCTCAATGAAGAAGGTAAGTCGCTGGTTGGGTGGGCTCGCCTGATCAACAGCCGCTTTCACTCTCAGGTGCTAGCGGCATTATCTGGACATCCGGAACAACCATCACCACTTACCTCGGCAGATTGTCTTGAGATCAGTAGTCAAAATCTCTACGATTGCGACGCTATTACGCCGGTTTGAACCTGACTGGCAACGCAAGCCTTTGGTGCACGCCGATATAGATGCCCATGATGTTCTGGTTCAAAAAATGCTGTTTGAAATAATGGGCGCAAGCTGATGGCAAATTTCGATTTTAAAAAGGGGAGTCGAAAGTGCTATGAAAGCGAGCGCTCGTTCGAGCCAGGGGATGAGTTTTACTCGGTATTGCTTGAATCCGACCAAGGCGGCGCACCCGAGCGGCGGGATTATGGCGCTGAGAACTGGAAGGGTCCGCCCGAATCTTGTATCGGCTGGTGGAAGTGCCGAGTGCCCGATTTGGGACAAGGGCGAGTTTACTGGGCACCAAAAAACGTCTTAATCGCGTACTTTAAGCATGTTCTAGACGATCCGTCGACCATCGACATCGCTTTTGTCACCGCATTGTTACTGAGCCAGAAGAGAATCTTGAAAGTCATCGATAATGGTGGCGACGAAACCATTGTTCGACTCCGCAGTACAGATAAAGAAACTTATGAGGTTCCGGTTCCTGAGATCGCACCGGCGCGCCTGGTTGAGATCCAAGACGAATTGTCGGAGCGATTGTTTATGGACCAGCCTGCGGAGCTTGATTCCGAAACAGAGGGTGAGCTCCGGGTCGACAGTGAAGAGTAACTAAATAATAAGCACTCGGCAGCGAAGCCGTGGCGAAACGTTCAAGGAAGAACAATAGTGGACGATCCAAACGAACCCGAACTCGATGTGGTTGGCGACAACCCAAATATCGTGGGAAAGACAATGCTGGTTCGCTATCTATTGGTGATCGTGATGGGGGGCTTGATTTTGACTCAGTCCGGTTGTCAGATCTTTCGCCGGACTGGGACTGGAGCAGCGCCAATTCCGACGCAGTTTGACCGGCTTCCTACTCAACAGCAATTGTTGGCTTCCCTCAAAGCGAAAAGCTCCTCGGTTCGTCAGCTCAATTCACGCGTCACGATCGCGATGCCTGGCGCACCAAAGATCAAGGGAACGTTGCAAGTGGAATTTCCTGATCGGATGCGAATGAAAGCCGGTGTGATGGGGGCGTCGGAAATGGGCGTCGATGTTGGCAGCAATGCACAAGAGTTTTGGATCTGGTCCAAGGCTCATTTGCCCGGACAGCCGCCCGCTTTCTACCATGCCAACCATGCCGCCTTTGCGCGAAGCCCGATTCGTAAATCGATTCCACTGGAACCGAAGTGGCTTATCGAAGCGATCGGGTTGCCGGGCTTTTCGCCGACCGACGTTCACTACGGTCCGACCTCGACTCCAGATGGACGAATGAAGCTGTTCACTGTTCACCAAACCGACAGTGGACGTCAAACTCGAGTCACGCTGTTGTCGCCGGGGTCAGGATTGGTTGAGCAGCAGGCGATCTACGATGCCAATAATCGTTTGATCGCTTACTCCAACACAACCAATTACAGGAATTATCCGGATCAAAATCTAAGCTTGCCCCAAACGATTGAGCTTAATATGGCCCAGCCAGACGGAAAAATGATGAAGATCAAAGTAGATCTGGGAAAGTTCTCGGTCAACTCACTTTACGGCGATCCAAACAAAATGTGGACAAAACCAACGCCGCCTGGCGGAGTTCAAAACATCGATTTGACTCAGGTTTCAAATCAGGGCCGTGCGACAATTCCAACTCGGTCGCGACAAACTCCTTCTGGGTCTCAATAACGATTTCAACCCGCCGTGCAGCCATCGGTTAACGGATATCGCTAACGGGTATCGCTAACGTAGATCAGGCCCGGATTGCCAAGCAATTGGTGAGCCGCTTTGTGGGTGTTTGCTGTCTGGTCGTTTGAACTAAAACGCGGATCTCGAATATACAGATCTTTCGGCCTTGGTTGCCAAGCAGCACCTTGACACTGTTTTTGGCGGGACCTACGATTTTTGAAGCAGGAAGTTTGTCGGCCCAGCCCATCTGGCGTTTTGGAATGGGTTATTGAAGCGCTGGATTGAACGATCCAAATGGCCGATAGATAGAATTAGGCACATCAATAGCTCAGATTGAGTTTGACAGGAGTAGTAAATGACACATGTTGTTGGATCACCTTGTGACGGTTGTCGGTACACGGACTGCGTCGTAGTTTGTCCCGTAGAGTGTTTCTACGAAGGCGAAACGATGCTTTACATTCATCCCGATGAGTGCATCGATTGCGAAGCATGTGTCCCCGAATGTCCTGTCGAAGCGATCTTTCATGAAGATGATCTTCCCGAAGATCAGAAAGAGTACGTTCAACTCAATGCCGAAAAGTCCGAAACTTGCGAAAACATCACTGAACGCAAAGAGCCATTGAAGAACGACTAGACGACCAAGCAGTCGGGATTGCAAAATGATCACAAAGCCAGACGCAGTTAGCGGCTGGCTTTTTTTGTTGGCTCGTTGGCCATGAACTGAAGGTTTTGATTTGAGCCGAGTACTTCAGAGTAGCTCCAGAGTAGCTCCAGAGTAGCTCCAGAGTAGC
>CALJOA010000008.1 GCA_937981585.1 uncultured Pirellulaceae bacterium
GTCGAGTGTAGCGAGCCCCCAGCTGTCAAAGAACTGGGGGCTCGCTACACTCGACCCCAGCCACCCGTTGCCATTCTCCAAATGCTAAAAGAGATAAAAGATCTAAATCAAGGCCATTGGGCTAACGCTCTTCGGCTGGTGGTGGCGAAGCACAGCCTATAAAGCGCGAGCCTACACGTTCTAGACGATTATTGAATCGCATCCTAGAATGTGGTTTCAATGGTAGAAGTAGCTCCGCAAGTTTTGGGAGCTGAGCGACTGCTCGGGCTTCCAAAAAATTTCGCCGACGCAACTGACTTTGGCGAATGCGTTGAATCACTTCGACGAGGTGAAACAGCCACATTCGACTCCGTCTGGGGTTCCTCCTGCGCGCTACTTACCGCCGCACTAGCCAAACGATTTAGCAGCATTCTGGTTGTTGTCGGCGATGGAAAGTCTCAAGACGATCTGCTGGACGACCTTCCTACGTTTCACTCTGGTCTGGTCGAACGATTCCCGGCTTGTATGCTCGGCATCAACTCTTCGGTAACCGTCGATCTTGAGTACGGCGAGCGTTTGCGGCTGATCAAATCCCTCAGCGGCGGAGACGAGTGCCCCATCATCGTCGCGTCGGTCCCGGCGCTCTTACAGCCACTGCCGTCCAAGGAATCGATCACCGGCAACGTGCGTAGAATCTCTAACGGCGACCGGCTCGATTTGGAAAAGTTTGTGCCTTGGCTAATCGAGCAAGGTTTCCATCAAACCTCCGCCGTCGAATTGCCGGGCGAGTTCTCCAATCGCGGCGGAATCATCGACGTTTACGCAGCCGATTGGGAAGGCCCGATTCGAATCGAACTTTTCGACGACGAGATCGAGTCGATTCGACAATTCGATAGCGCAACTCAACGCAGCAATGCCGAGTTGCAACAAATCGAGATTACGATTCTCGCCAAAGAAGATGGTGAACGTGGATTCTTGGTTGACTTCTTACCTGATGAAACTTTACTGCTACTGGTTGAGCCGGATCAGCTGAAGGAACAATCGCAGCGATACATCGAACGCAGCTCCAATGTTGATGCGATTTTTAGCTGGAGCGACGTCACCAAAAACTGGGCTCACCTTCCTGCCGCGACCGCCAGCAATGTAACGAGCGGACATTTGGGTGCGCGATGGCAATTACCAGTTGACACGGTGGAACAATTCAGCGGTGACATCGGTGATCTGAGAATGCAAGTCGATCGTCTGGCTCGGGACCCTAAGGGCGAAGAGTTCGACGTCTACGTTCTGGCGCGAGTCGAAGGCGAAATCCCGCGAGTTGGCGAGATCCTTTCGACCACCGCTGCGGCGGCCAATGGAAACCTGCATCTTGGGCTTGGCTGTGTCCACAAAGGTTTCCGCCTGCGCAATTCAAACACGATCGTGATTGGCTGCGATCAGATGTTTCATCGCACCGAGCTACGACGAAAAGGACGCCGACGACTCAGCAAAGCGATCGACAGCTTCATGGATCTCCGTGAAGGCGACTTGATTGTCCACCTGTCACATGGGATCGGCCGATTCCGTGGACTCAAGATGCTCGACAAGGACGGCGAACTGACCGAGCACTTGGAGCTTGAATTTCACGGGGGCACAAAAATCTATGTCCCGGCTACCAAAATCGACTTGGTCCAAAAGTACATCGGTGGCTCCAAAACAAGGCCCAGACTGGCCAAGATTGGAGGCAAGTCATGGGCCAAGCAAAAGGCGTCCGTCGAATCGGCGATCACCGACTTGGCGTCGGAGATGATCGAAATCCAAGCCACGCGGGACGGCCGGCCCGGAATCGCGTTTGGCCGCGACACCGAGTGGCAACATGAGTTCGAGCAGTCGTTTCCGTACCGCGAAACCCTCGACCAACTCTCAGCAATCGAAGCCATCAAACAGGACATGCAGCGAGCACGACCGATGGATCGGCTGCTGTGTGGCGACGTGGGATTCGGAAAGACCGAGGTCGCAATGCGGGCGGCTTTCAAAGCAGTCGAGAACGGCTACCAAGTCGGAATCCTGGTTCCAACCACCATTCTCGCCGAACAGCACTATAAAAGTTTCAAAGAGCGGATGTCCGAGTTTCCGTTGGAGATTGGCAAACTCAGCCGGTTTTGCACGACCCAGGAACTCAAAGACAACATCGAAGATCTGAAAACGGGAAAGATCGACATCGCCATTGGGACCCATCGTCTGGTCTCCAAAGACGTCAAGTTTTTCAATCTGGGCCTGGTCATCATCGACGAGGAACAACGTTTCGGAGTTGCTCACAAGGAACGGCTCAAAACACTTCGCAGTAGCGTTGATGTGCTAACCATGTCGGCCACGCCGATTCCCCGGACGCTTCACATGTCACTGGTCGGCGTGCGAGATATCTCAAACCTCGAAACTCCTCCAGACGATCGTTCAGCCGTGTCAACGAAAGTTTTGCGTTTCAACGACGAAGTGATTCGCAATGGAATTTTGCGTGAACTCAGCCGCGACGGCCAAACATTTTTTGTTCACAACCGGGTCAACGATATTCATCTGATCCAGCAAAAACTTCAATCGCTCGTCCCCGAAGCGACCTTTCGCTTCGGCCATGGACAAATGAATGAGCGAGAACTTGAAGACGTCATGACCGACTTCATCGCTCACAAGTTTGACGTTTTGATTGCGACGACGATCATTGAAAGCGGACTCGACATTCCAAATGCGAATACGATCTTTATCAACCACGCCGACCGTTACGGACTTTCAGACCTTCATCAGCTTCGAGGCAGGGTAGGGCGGTACAAACACAAAGCCAACTGCTACCTGTTGCTCGAACCACACAAGCATCTAAATCCAACCGCGGCAAAGCGATTGCAAGCGATCGAGACGTTCAGCGAAATGGGAGCCGGTTTTGCAATCTCAATGCGCGACCTGGAAATCAGGGGAGCCGGAAACCTGCTCGGGACTCAGCAAAGCGGGCACATTGCGACGATTGGATATGAGCTCTACTGTCAAATTCTCGAAACCGCAGTTCGGCGGCTGAAGCACTTGCCCGCCAAAATCTCAATCCATGTCGAAATCGACTTGCCCGTTGCCGCCTTCCTGCCCGACGATTATGTTCCCGATCGCCGTCAGAAAATTGATCTTTATCGGCGACTCGCACGATTGGAGCGATTTGACCAAGTCGAAGAGCTTCGAAAAGAATTGAGAGACCGGTTTGGCAAATTGCCGGCTTCAGTCAAAAGACTGCTGTCAGTTTCCGAATTGAAACTTGAAGCCGCGGTCTGGCAGATTAGCTCGATCACGATGATCGACAAGTATTTGACCTTTAAGTTTCAAAATCGCGAGCGGTTTTCGCAGCTTACCAGCGTTCGCAAGATGATTCGGATCATCGATGACGAAACTGCAATGGTGACGTTGAAAGAATCGAAGATCCGCCCAACAAAATTGCTGTCACTTGTGAAATCTCTCTTGCAGCCACCTGCCTGACCTATCTATTCTCCCCCGCCTGTTTTTGCATGCGCAAAATCTGGTTGCGCCGGTATGGAGACCGGATGCAAACGCAACTCTTTATTGGCTGGAAATATGAATAGTTCTCGTCGGTTTCGAACACGCTTGGCTTGCTGGATTTGCTTTCCTGTATTCTGTAGCTTGTTGTCGAGTTTCCACGTGCTCGACTCGATGGCGCAAGCGCCGGCAGCGGCTGAAACTCCTGATCCGTATTTCAAGGGAGCTCTTGAGCCGATCGAAGTATCGCCAGCTGGCCCTCAAGAGATTACTCGGGCGTACAACTTTCAACCCTCTCCGCTCAAACCGCCCCAATCCGTCTTCAATCCGATAGAGACAGCACCAGGTCGCGTTGCCTCGAATCCGTATTTCAATCCAAGTTCAGCCAACGGTTTTTCTGCTGGAAGCTCCACCAGACCGGCTGCAGGACCTGCGGCACCGTTGCGACCGATGACGAGGTCTGTTGGTGCACAACAAGCCAGAGCAGCAGAGCTTTGGAACACTCCAAACACACCTGTTTCACATTCGATCCAACCTCCCAAGCAAGCTGCCTCTCATACAATCCCGGCACCTCCTTCGGTTCAAGCCAACTCACAACCAACCACTTCCCCAAACGTGGTTCCAGGGTTTAACGGATTTTCCAACGCTCCGATTCCGTTTCAAAACCAGGCGCCAGCCAAAGGCGTTCAGCCGCTAGCGCCAACAACTGCGGCTCCGACATTGGTTTCACCAACTGTCACTCCTCAATCCATCATTCGGGAACAGCCGGTATCTTCGAATCCGATACCTGCGTCATTGAATCAGACATTGCCCAATGATTTTCAACCGATTCAAACACCCGCCTCCCGGGAATCATTCAAAACACCGCCAGCCCAAAACGACTTTGCGCCCGATTTCTCATTTAAGACCCCTGAACCCTTGTCGACCAACGAACAAAACCCAGTTCAGCAGGCTTCACTGATCTCGTCGGAATTCAATTCAAAACCATTGTTGCCATCTCCGAGCCAGCAGTTGGTCAAGCAAGCCAGTTTCGTCCAACCGGTCATGACGCCTTTGAAGCAGCAGGAGCACGTCGTTCCATTTGAAGCCGGCAAAGTCGTCGCGATCGTCGGTGGCGAGCCGATTTTCGTCGGTGACATGCTTTTCGAGATCAATCAATTGATTGAGAAGTTCATTCAAAATGCGCCTGCTGATGTCAAAGAAAGAGAACGGCAAAAGATGATTTCTCAGATTCTGCCGAAGTTCGTCGAGGCCCGTTTGCTGTACCACGGAATGTTAGGTCAGCTTCCTGAAGGGGTTGATATTGATGAGGTGATGAAACAAGCGGCCAAGGAATTCGATTCAAAGGCGATGCCCTCGATGATGGAAGCCGCCGGAGTTGAGTCGATGACGCAGTTCGACGCATACCTCCGCAGCCTCGGATCTTCACTTCGCAACATGCGTGAAACGTGGGCTCGCGATCAGATGACCAAGTACTTCCTATCGCAGAAACTAACCGTCGATAACGAAGTCACGCACGAGGAGATGTTGGAGCACTACCGAGAGAACGTGAGTAGCTATGCACTGACGGCCAAAGCTCGTTGGGAGCAAATCATGATCCGGTTCGACAAATCTGATTCGCGTGAGGCGGCCAGATCCGAAATTTCTAAACTAAGCAATCAGGTCGTCCACGGAGCCAACCTAGCAGCACTGGCCAAGAACAGCTCCCACGGGTTTATGGCGTCCAGCGGAGGCCAGCAAGATTGGGTATCTAAAGGCTCGCTGGTTCTCAAGGAACTGGATGACGCGATTTTTAAACTTCCGATTGGCAAACTCAGCGGAATCATTGAATCTCGCGATGGGTTTCATGTCGTAAGAGTCCTTGAGCGAACCGAAGCGGGACACACTTCGTTTCTAGAAGCTCAGGTCAACATCAAAAAGAAGATTGTTGAAACCAAACGAAAGGCCGCCTTCGACAAACACATGGCTGAACTCAGGGCCCAAATCCCAGTCGAATACATGATCCAACCAGCAGCGATCGCGAAACTCAATGAGAA
>CALJOA010000009.1 GCA_937981585.1 uncultured Pirellulaceae bacterium
AGTGCAGGATTGCCAAAGTAGCACGGCCTCTCCTGGGTTGTGATTTTATTAGCCGTTTGGGCGATAGCCCCGGTTGAACTGCCATTAACCGTGGCTATCGCCAAAACGGCTGATGTTGTTAAGGAGTGTTTTGAAAAAATCACAACCTCTCCGAGGCTGTGACCAATCGCCTCGGAGAGGCGATCTACTAAACGTACATGGTATTGCTTGTAACGGTTATCCGATGCAGTTCCCCGTGTCGGTCCCAAAGCACTTGTCTTCGGATCGTTGATCGCGTTGTCGTGCACTAGGCTTTTGTCGAAGGGATCATTTGCGATCTCAGCAACAATACGCCTTTAAAGCACGTGGAAAACATGAATTGCGAATCTTGCAGCGAGACCATGACTCAGGTTTACGGACAGTCACATCACCACTGCCAAGCCTGTAACAAATTCGCGTTTCCGACGCCAATCGATCAATCGATCGAAGCCATCACGCCAACAGGAAAAGAAACTTCGTTCAGTTGCCCGCAATGCGCGATCCCATTGGAAGTCGGAACGATCAACGGTGCGTTGCAAGTTTGCTTTTGCAACAACTGTCGTGGTTACGTTGTCGACAATGCAACCTTTGGAATGCTCGCCAATGAGATGCGGAACGCTTATCAGGGCCCCGAAGACAAACCGCAGCCAATCGATCCCAACCAACTTGACATTCCTACGAACTGCCCCGCCTGTCTTGAGACAATGAATGCCCACCCCTACTACGGACCGGGCAGCATCGTTCTCGATACTTGTATGCACTGCAAGCTGGCTTGGCTTGATCACGGCGAACTGGGGCGAATCATCCGCGCTCCGGGCGTGAGAAACCCGAAAAAATCAGGCAACCTGGAAAGCTTGATTCTACGATCAAAGTTCGACGATCAGTGCCACGATGCCGGCAGTGGTCGCGGATTCTTCTTTAATGGTGGGCTGGGCGTATTTTAAAAGAAGAGCAGACGCCGTCACCCGGATCCTCGGCGACGATCGGAGCTGAGCGTCAGCAACCGGGTCATCGAAAGAACGAAAACCGACATCGGAACCAGCGCTCCAACCAGTATCCAGTTCCTGGTCACTCGATGTTGACCATCGACCTTATCCCGCAGTTGCGTGACGACTTCGAGACTCTCGCCATTTACGGTTGCCGGTTTTTCATACTCGTTGAGAAATTTGTGCTGCTCTCGCTGCAACGACGATTGGGCAAAGACCCAACCGACCATCAGAAACAACACAACGACGCCAGACGTCGCAGTCCAACCGTCGATCCGGCGAAAGAAATGTCGTTTGGTAATCAGTCGATACAAAGAGTTCAAAAATTGTGCCGCGCCAAAAACCATCAGGCAGACGGCCAAACTCCAGAACACCCAGCCATAGACCGAAAACAAAACTTGATATCCACGGCTCAGCTCTAAAGCGCTCAGTTCCCCATCGCCAAACTCACCGTTGTAAACTCGATGAAGGGTTTGAGAAAAACCGATGGTAGACCATTCAACAACAGCGAACTTGGAAATCAAGGCAAACACGCCGAACCAAAACGCGAGCGTCCCCGAAAGCAACGCCGACAAAAGACCAATCGGTGAACCTTGCCTCTGTTTTGAACTAGGAGCGCTCTGCTCTTCGGCCTGGTCGTCTTCATCGGGCGGACGAACTGCGATTGGAGCCGCATCGCCGATTCCCTCGAGAATCGACTCCAAATCACTGTAGCTCTGATTGAAAATTGGCTCTTGTGGGTTAAGGGGATCCTGAGGATCTGTGGCCTGCCGAGTGGAAGCTGGCTGTCGACGAGGCTTAAATCGCCGTCGCTTTTTTTCCTTGATTGGCTTTGAACGTTCTTGGTCGCTGGCAGTTGCCGGATCGGCGAACGGATCAACGATAGAAACCTGATCATGCTGTGTCGTTTTAGCGGGCGCGACTGGGTCGGCCGATTGCCCTTCCTGATGGTCAACCGATACATCGCTCGGAAGTTTGTCCCCAAACAGTTCATTGCTCAGCAGCTCATCACCCAGCAGCTCATCACCGAGTAAGTCGACTTCCATCAAGTCATCGGAAATAGAAGAGTCACTGTTCCCTAATTCGGCCAGTTGGGTTGGTTTAGTTGGCTTACTAAGCTTAGCGCTAAGTCGAACAATGTTGCCGCATGCGCATTTGGCGTTCTTGCCGGCATACTCAGGCTTGATGTTCTTGAATCGTTTGCCGCAATTGGGGCAGGAGACACTCAGCGCCAACGGTTGCTCCGATCAAACGTGGTGAAAGCGATTTTTGATCAAAACAACATTCTACCAGAAACTGGATCCAGCGTGCTCTCGATCCATCCTAAAAGAAATCCTTTAAGACTTCGCAGATCAACGAGAACACTTTTACGTACGCATTCTCAAACGAGTCTTTGCGAAGAAACGAAGGCTCAATATTCGGACTGCCAATAAACGGACGCAGAACGTAAGCGGCTTGGACTCCAACGAACGCATAAACGACAATCCACAACCGGATCATCCAGCGATGGCGTCTATTTCGTTTGACCAGTTCGACGTAGTAAGCGCTTAGTAGAATCTGCGCCGAGATACTCGCCACTGCGAACATCGCCGCGTTAAAGAGGATGGCAAATGCGTAGCTCGACCCGTCGGCTGACAGCGAAGAGTAAACGAACAACGTGATCGGAAACAACGACGCCAGAATCAGCGTCAAACCGGCTTGAGCCGACACGATCGCACGGAGTGCTTCTCGAAAATCGTCGCGCAACCCCATCAGCGTATTGATCACGAAAAAGCTCGGCAGCGAGATCGCTACTGTAAAACAAAGCAACAATGGGACTTTGACACCGGAGTAGATTATCTGAGGAAGCTGTGCCAGAACCGTCCGCTCTCCCACGGCCAACGCGTAGGACCCCATCGCCGCCCCGTAGATCCAGCCGCAGATCAGAACAATCGCAATCACTTGGCGTAGCGGAATTACAACGCCCAACCTTCGCGAATCTTGCGACCTGTTACGATCGGACACCCAGGGGCTCGACTCTTGCAGGTCGCGGCGGCGCAAAACGTGGTCGACGGTGTGTAACCCTCGAGCCACGGTTTGCCAATGCCGCAACAGCATTTCTTTGTAAGTCGTTTTTCCCATAAGGTCGCCAAAACGTTTTGTGAGATCCGAATCGGTAAATTCAAAATCAAAATGGCATGTACGGTTTGCCGAAGTCTTGCCGTGTTTGCCAACCGACCTGTGAGCGGCAAGGCGCTAGCCGCCGTTGGCACGCATCGGTTAGGGGCTCGCCACTCACCCTCGATCACAGGCAATGCCTAGCCACGTCAAAACATAAGGTTGTAAATCGTGTTGGAAACTGCCTCAAAAAAGTTGGAACTGCGAGCCCTGAACCACGTAAACTCGGTTTCGGGCGCACCGATAAATGGTCGAAGCACCCACCCCATCTGCGCACCGACCAAACCAAACACAACAATCCAACAACAGAACACTTTCCGTACATGATGCCCCAACACGACTCCCTCTAGGTGATCCAACGGACCTGGTCGTAGGCTTGATCGCGCGCCGGTTGCCTGAGCCGTGTTTGCTTGCGAGCCACTTCGATTACCGCTGCTGTAGTTCGTCTGATTTGCTGGCCCTTCAACTAACTCTGCATCCAAGATGTCAGTTGATCCGGCTCCCGCAGGCGAAGCGGAAGCCGATAGCCCACCCACCGATGGAGCCTGCACTGGCGGCGCCGACTGGGCTATGGAACGCGGCTTGGTTGTCTTTTGCGCATTGACCAGTCGGTTGAGCGTTTGAATTAAAAACACTAGCCCCAGCAAACCGGCGATCGCAAACACCACGACATTCAACAACACGATGAATGAGTAGTTTGGCGTTGAGACAGAAAAGAAAGCCAGAATCGGTCCCATCGACGCGAGCACCGAAAGATTGACCGCCAGCGAGGCGATCAACAACTTCAACACAGGAATGCCACGGAGCTTAGAACCGACCAGAGCGTTAAAAACGTAAAGCGAAGGAAAGGTCACTACCAAAGTCAAGAAGAATAGCAAGGGAACTTTGCACATCGACGCAAACGTTTGCATCATCGCCTTTTGATACGCATCGTTTTCGAAACCGCTTACCAGTGCAAACACTCCCATGCAGAATCCGTAGATCACCGCCAATAGAAATACCATCAGCGCGATCCCGAACAACGGCATCTTGATGTCGGCTTTCTTGATATCCGACGGCTTGGTCGCCTCGCCGCGCAGGATCCGATCCAGATGAAATAGCCAATTGGCAAACGTGCTTTGCTTAAACGTTGATGCTTTAGTCATAACTCAACTTTCAATATTCAATTTCTTATTTACTTTGCATTGCAAAGTAAACGAACAAATAGGCGGCCAAGAAATCTCTTCGACTTCCTGTTAACCAACTGCCGGAGACAGGTCGTCATCCCCATGACCACGCTTACGCGATCGCCGGGCGGGTGATCTGGACTGTTGATCGGCCGAAGTTTTTGCGGCATTGAGAATCGCCTCAAGCGCCGTCAAGTATTTTTCGAATGCCTTGCGGCCCTTTGCCGTCAGCTTGTAGTGGCTGTTGGTGTTTCGACCCTGACCTGTTTTGCGAACGCTCAGTACCGTTGTATCGACCAAGACTTTCAAATGCCGATTCAGGTTGCCATCGGTCAAGTCACAAAGTTCTTTAAGCTCATTGAAGTTCATCCCATCCGGGCTACCAATGATCGTCGTCATGATCCCGAGCCTGGCCTTTTCGTGGAACACCCGATCAATATCCTCGAGAGCCGAACGCGCCGCCATTCCCTGAATCGTCTTGTTTGATTTACGCTCAGCCACGGCGACGCTCCAAATTCCAGAACAAGACTGCTCCCAGGAAGGCTTGCCCAATCCCGAACGAAGCCAACATCTGCCAACCGGCCAAATCGCGCGTGTACCAGCAGTAGCTCAGCAACATGATGCCAGCCAACAGAAAAAAGATCGCGACACCGATCGTTTGAGCCGGCAAGTCACGACGGCAGTTGAATAAACCCAAGCTATAAATCATGGACCACAGGCCGGGCAACGCCCAAATCAATCCGCCAGATGATTGGCCATCGGATGCTACCAACGTTTCGTGGGCATCAGCCCCGATCAACAAAGTGATGACAAACCCCACCAAGAAACTTGGAGCAATATGACGGGCCAGCGACCAATGCAGTTTGCTGACCAAACGGTTGTCACTGACTCGCGTTCTAATCAGCATTTCGATCCCTGCAATTGTGGCGCTGACGATGGCCACGCAAAACCAGATCGTCAAATAACGATCGATCTGAGAAGTCCAATCGGTCACCCAGCGCGATTCTGCCCAAACACCAATCGCCAGCACTACCGCCGAAACTCCGACAGCCGCCGACCGAAAACCTCGATAAGTCTCCGTTCGGTCCAACTGAGCACGAATCTCAGCGATATCCGACAATGCTCGATGAATATTCATTTTGGCCACGAAAAACCATGAAAACAGTGAATTACAGCAATACTGATTCTGCCAAACAGATTGACTTTGCATTACAAAGTAAAACGACACAAGGCTGGTGTCAAGTTTAATTGTTTTGGATCTTTGAAGAATATTTGGCCCACGCGTCGATCTCCTTCGGTTCGGGCAACGCATGTTCGTAGCTACTAAACTGAACGCTGGTAGGTCGGGCACTCACTCTTGCCCGACTCGAGCTTTACAGAATTGAAATGAAGGTTGAAGACAGGATTTACATGATCAACAGGATGTTGCGCGTCATCATTTCAATCATGTCTATCCTGTGCCAAACCATTGATTTGATCGACGGATTTTCGACATTCCCAAACAATCCAAAAACCGCATGTGGCATGTGCTAACGGGCAAAACAGTGCCCGTCCTACAGAATTACCTTTGGGAGTGTGCTCGGTTTGAGTTGCTAATGAAGCCTCAACAAACAACTCAAACTCCGCTGGCCAGCTCCAGAGCCATCTCTTTCGCCCGAGCGACCGTCTCAATCTCTCCGTCTAACTGGGCACTGCGTACCGCGTCGAGGATCTGCTTGAACTTTGGACCTCGCTCGATCCCAAGATCGATCAAGTCGCCACCGTCGAGCAGCGGCTGTGGGTTAAGCTGATCAGTTGACCAGGCAAGCCGCTGTCGACAAAACGAAATCGCCTCTAGCGCCTGAGTGTCTTCCGGTGTCGAGCTGCGCGCAAAAGCATCCACGACGGCCAGCGCTCGGCTAGCGTCCTGGTGCAACAACACGGGCTGAATTTCGGACCAGCGTTTCTGATGCCCAACGGCCAGCGTTTTCCAGTTCTTACTAATCCAGCCGATCGACTTTTTCTCGTCGTTGGATAGCTTCCACCGGTCTACAACTTCTCCAACGCCGAGTTTTTCAATAATCGCCTGAAGCGTAATCGCCGTCGCCGCTGAAAAATCAAGCTCCGACAATTGACGTATCGCTGCCAGCATCGCATTCCATTTCTTGGAATCCGCATACAACGACTCACCGCTTGGCAAAATTTCCTCAAGCAGTTTGCTTTCTCGCAACAGCTCAACCGCGACGGCTCGATTAGGCCCCGCCAACATCCGCCGCATCTCAGCGCCAATACGTTCGCCACTGACCGCTCCAATTTGAGTTGCATTTTGCTGGACCGCCGCCAGCGTCGCCGACTCCAACTCAAAATCAAACGTTGAAGCGAACCTGATGGCGCGGAGCATGCGCAATTTGTCTTCTTCAATTCTCGCTTTCGGATCTCCGATCGCGCGGACGACCTTGGCCTTGAGATCTTCTTTACCACCGACGTAATCGATGACTTTGGACTCAATCGGATCAAAGAACATCCCATTGATGGTGAAATCTCGCCGGAGTGCGTCTTCGCGGGCGTCGGTAAACTCGACTGCGTCGGGCCGGCGGCCATCGGAATAGCCGCCGTCGCGCCGAAAGGTAGCGACTTCGATCGGGTCAACGCCCGAACCCTTGGGTCCCAACACGGTGATCACGCCAAACGAAGCACCAATCGGTAGCGTCCAGCGTTTCCCAAAGACGTTTCGGACTTCACCTGGTTCAGCGCTGGTCGCGACGTCGTAGTCCTTGGGCGTGCGTCCTAACAACTGGTCGCGCACACAGCCCCCAGCCCAGAGCGCCTCATGGCCGGCGGCCTGCAGCGTTTTGACAACTTCAATGGCGAACGTACGTGATTCCATAAGTATCCGGAGCCTCAATCGGTGAGGATGTTCACTTTAATCTGCCCCCTCCGGTCCAACTCCCTGATAGGGATCTGGGGAAGACGAAGCGGAAGTATTCTGTTTAACGGTAACGAGCAAATTACTACTCGACTTTCAATCAACAGCTGCGACAATGCCCCGACGATCCTAACCTACCACGGTTCCCACCTCATCACCCGGAAATTCATGCCGCCCTTATCTGAAAACCAGCCTCCGATCGAAATTGACGTTGAATCGGTCAAGAAATTGATTGATGACCAAACCGATTTTCTATTTATCGACTGCCGAGAACCAAGCGAGCACGAGTTCTGCCGGATCGAATCTGCGAAGCTGATTCCAATGAACGAGACTCCTACTCGGGTTGAGGAATTTGAGACCCATCGCGACTCGCAAATCGTGGTCTTCTGTCATCACGGCGGGCGGAGCATGCAAGTCGTTAGGTGGCTTCGCGGTCAGGGATTCTCAGGAGCGCAGAATATGACTGGCGGGATTGAAGCCTGGAGTCAGGTCGTCGATCCAGAAGTTCCACGTTACTAATTGCGTAGAATTGGGTAGGTAACGCACTTTATCGGTCGGGCTTATTGGCAGGTTTGACTTACAGCTATTTACACCGGTTAATTGTCAGAGTGGCACTGCCAAGTTTATTTCTGATTCGACTTGGCCGCGTCCAGTTTCAAATGCAATTGCGTTTTGAGCAATGCGGAAACGACTTCTACGTCGGGTTCAATTGTTTCGCGTATTGTTGCAGGCTTGCAATACGATAATATGAAAGCCGGAACCGTTGTTGGATATCAATATTACAAGCAATCGAAAATACTCGGGCGGGGAGAGCAAGTTTGAATTCGCCTGAGCAGCGATTCCGCGTCGGGGTTGATATCGGCGGAACATTCACCGATCTGATCGTAGTTGATCAATCGACCGGCGACTTTGCGATCGGGAAAGTCCTGACAACGCCTGACGATCCTTCTGCCGCCGTCCAAACCGTACTGGTCGAGACGTTGGAACGGTTTGGTGTCGAGATTGCGGAAATCCAGCACTTGATCCACGGTACGACGTTGGTCACCAACGCGATGATCGAGCGCAAAGGCGCAAAAACTGCGCTCTTTACGACGGCCGGGTTTCGCGACAGCATCGAAATCGGGCGCGAGTCGCGATACGACCTGTATGACTTAATGCTTGAGCAGCCCCAGCCGTTGGTCCCGCGCTATCTCCGGTTTGGTGTGCCCCAGCGAACCTGCGCTGACGGCAGTAGCCATCGTTCGCTCGACACCGAGTTTGTCAAACGCCTTGCACTTGAGCTATCTGACAAATCCATCGAAGCAATCGCGGTATGCTTTCTGCATAGCTTCACCAATCCGGCTGACGAGCAAACGACCAAGTCGCTTATTCAATCGGTTGCACCCAACCTGCGAGTTTCAATTTCCTCGGACGTCGTTCCCGAGATTCGCGAGTTCGAGCGCGCTTCGACAACTGTCGCCAACGTCTACGTTCAATCGCTGGTCGACCGATATTTGAGCAAGCTGACAAGGCAGCTTGATTCGATCGGTTTCAAAGGCGGTTTTTACTTGATGCTTTCTAGCGGCGGGATCGCGACGGTTGAAACGGCGATCCAGTTTCCGGTTCGATTGCTTGAGTCGGGTCCAGCCGCCGGCGCGATTGCTGCAACGTCATACGGCGTCGCTTGCGGTCGCCCCGATCTAATCTCTTTTGATATGGGAGGCACGACGGCAAAGATCTGTGTCGTTGACGATGGCCAGCCGCTGATCGCGCACGAGTTCGAAGTCGATCGTGTTTACCGATTCAAAAAAGGGTCCGGACTGACGATCAAGCTGCCGGTGATCGAATTGATCGAGATCGGAACCGGCGGTGGATCTGTTGCCAGGGTCGATTCAATGGGATTGCTGAAGGTTGGGCCCGACTCGGCCGGAGCCGATCCCGGACCGGCTTGCTACGGGCGCGGAGGCGTTAACCCGACCGTCACCGATGCCAACCTGGTTCTGGGTTATCTTGACCCAGACTACTTCCTCGGTGGCGCAATGAAGCTGGATGTGGAAGCCAGCCGGCAGGCAATCGACAAGCGTATCGCCCAACCGCTTGGAATTTCGATCGAAAACGCTGCTTGGGGCATTCACCAGATCGCCAATGAAAACATGGCCAACGCTGCCCGCGTTCACGCGCTCGAACGAGGACGAGACCCGCGTCGGTTTCCGCTGTTTGCTTTTGGTGGCGGCGGGCCGGTACAGGCGTACCGCATTGCGGTTTCGCTTGGGTCGCCCGAGATGATCGTTCCGTTGGGAGCCGGAGTGATGAGCACCGTTGGGTTTCTCTCGGCCCCGATCGCGTTTGATTTTGTCAGATCCTGGAACGCCCAACTCAATGAAGACGTCGATTGGAGTCACGTCAATTCGATGTTGAGCGAGATGGAAACACAGGGCTCAGCGATGCTTGCTCAGTCGGGCATTGACGAAGCGCAGATCAGCCATCGGCGCAGTGTCGACATGCGCTTTGTTGGGCAGGGACACGAAATTTCGGTTGGGCTTCCGGCGGGAAAGCTGGGCCCAACCAGTGTTCAATCGCTTCGGTCCTCCTTTGCGGATGTCTACCAACAACTCTATCAACGCTCGGGTCCACCTGTGGAAATCGAAGCCACCAATTGGCGAGTCGTTTCCTCAGGCCCCAAGCCTGATCTTCGTTTGAACATTTCCGGCTCTTCGGTCAGCTCAATAGATTCAAACAGTGCAATCAAAGGCACTCGACAAGCCTACTTCCCTGAGACTGAAGGGCCGACTCAAACCAACGTTTACGACCGCTACCGAATGACGCCGGGGATGAGTTTTGAGGGCCCAGCAATTATTGAAGAACGAGAGTCGACGGTGGTACTGGGACCGGAAAGCCAGTTTCACATCGACGATCATTACAATTTGGTGGTTAAACTTTCCAGGTAGTAGGATACAACTGCGCGTTTCTTGAAACTGGAAATGCTTAGAAAGGTAATTCTGTAGAACGGGCACTCTTGATGCGCCCGACAAAAGGCCTCACTTGTGGATTATCTTATATTCCCAAATGCGCTAGTTTTTTGTAGTTCTTGTTTTTCTATTGAGTTCCGATGAAAACGATTCGTAAACCTTCTCAGCAGC
>CALJOA010000010.1 GCA_937981585.1 uncultured Pirellulaceae bacterium
CTGCAATAACACGGCTGGGACAGCCGTGCTACTATCGATGAACGCTCAGTTTGAGTAGCTAGTTGGACAGCGCCACTTTGGCACTCAATGTATCCCGACACGTGAGCGAGGGATTACATGCAAACGTTCCTTCCCTCGCTAACGCTTCGGGTTACCAATTGCCAAACGGCTCAGGAAAATGGCGCATGACGGTCAAGTTTGGACAACGTTAGAGTTGGCATGATTTTCAAAAAGCTACTTGTCACATTGATCGCGGTTGGCGGTTTGGTTTTTGGGGCGATTCAATTGAGAAACGTACCGATGGAAAATCTGCATCATCTGTGTGGGAAATGGGGCTGACTGCCTCCCACCAATGCATTGGTTTCAATGCACTGCATTTGGTTGGGGTTGGTCGTGCCAGTGATGGTTTTCCTGATTTGGGGATTTCCAAGACTGCGAAGCCCACGGATCTGGATGGTTTGTGCGGGGCTGGCAGTGGTCGCACTTGCGGTTTTGGCCGGACTTGATTTGCGGCAACACTTGGCCCAAGGCGGAGCGCCGAGTGACAACTTCAAAAGAGTCTTTTACCGGATTGTCACCGCAACCGATTTTCCAATGGTCGCGATTCTGGTTGGAAGCATCGTGAATCTTTGCTGTTGCAGTTTTAGAGCTGGCAAGATCTCGGAAGTTAGCCAAGCGGCTGTCCATGAAGATACGATCCTTGGGTCGAGTTGAAATGGACAGGATGAACATGATTGACATGATCACACAATATCTTGTTGATCGTGTAAATCCTGTCTTCCACTTTCTTTTCAATTCTGAAGCTTCGGGCAAGAAGAGTGCCCGATCTACAATCGCTAAGATCGAGTAGCAATGGTTAATGGCGGTTCAACCGTGGCTAGCGCCAAAACGCCTCAAAAAGCACAACCTCTTCGAACTTGTGGTTCTACTACTCGCCAAATTCTAACGAGAAGTAATGCTCGTTGGTTTCCTGTGGCCATTCGACAAGATCAGGATTCACTTGCGTGGCGACGTTTCCAATGATGGTGACCATTGGGTTGGCAAACTCAAGCTGATCGACTTGATCGGCGATACCGTAGAGGCTTGAGTAAGTGACTCGCTGGTCCGAAAACATCGCGCGCTCGATGCAAGCGACCGGAGTCTCGGGATCTCGACCGGACTCGATCAGCCCGGTCGTGATTGAGCGGAGATTCTTGCGAGCCATTAACAGCACGACCGTGTCGGTGTGAGCCATGGCTTGATAATCGAGCGAGTGCTTCTCAAGTTCAGCTGCTGTTTGACCAGTAACGACGGTGAACGAGCGGGCAACGCCGCGAGACGTGACCGGGATGCCGGCGGCACTTGGCCCAGCAATCGCGCTGCTGACTCCAGGCACGACATGACAAGGGATGTTCGCGAACCGGCAGGCTTCGACCTCTTCTTGGCCGCGACCAAACACAAATGGATCGCCGCCTTTTAGGCGGACGACAATATCGCCCAGCTTGGCTCTCTCAACGAGCAATTCATTGATTTCAGACTGAGAGATTCGATGATGCTCAGGGTACTTTCCAACATCTATAATCTTTACCGACTCCCGGCAGTATTCGAGTAGCTCGATTGGAATAAGCCGGTCATGAATGACCGTGTCGGCCTGTTGAAGCAGTTTCATCCCGCGCACGGTGATCAAGTCAGGATCGCCAATCCCGGCACCAACCAGATATACGGAACCTCGACGACAAATCATGAGACAATCTCTCCAGTGGACAGTGATTGTTCAGATTGCTCTGCCGAAGCGGTCTCTACGACTGGTAGCTCAATCGGAGCGCCGGTCGCCAATTCATGATTCGCAAGTTCAACACAAAGCTCATCAATGCCTTCGTACATCGCCAGCGGTGAATCGTATATGCAAAGGCCCTCAGTTCGATGTTGAACCAGTGGAAACTGCAACTCTGGTCCAGGTGGTAGCCCGAACGCATTGGGAACATCTTCTGTGGTGTGAGGACCGCGACTGATCAGGAAGGGGATGATAATCGTATTGGGAGTTCGAATGCCTGCCGCGATCGTTTCGGCTTCAGGATCCTGATCGAGAAATCCAGTTTCAAATTTCAGTTCGGGATAGGATTGCCCGTCGACCTCGGTCGCCATCAACTCTCGCAAGCGCTGAGTCAGGCGCAGCGTTGAGGTTCCGCTGTTCTTATTGCGGCGAGTTCCGTGGCCGATGATGGCAACGGTTGTTTCGCCGGCATCGAGTTGATGTTGCTCAATCAAGCGGGCGATCCGGTGACCAATTCGACCGGCGATCGAATCGTGGACTCCAATCACTGGCGTCATGAACAGTTGATATTGATCGGAGTTTTGGTTCTCGGCGAATTTGCCGGGAAGCTTTCTCAGATAGTAGCCTTGGCTGGTCATGACGGGAACAATCACGACCTCGCCCGGAGGGAGCTTTCTTCCGTCTGGCAATCCGTCGAGTACATTGGCCATCTCGGGTTGGCCGTTGAGGAACGCCGGTGTGACCACGTCGAAGGACGACTCATGCTGCGCAATGGCGTCGGCTAAATCAAACAAAGGTTGATTTGAATCTGCAGCGGCCATCGAACCGTGAGCCGCAAGAACTAGCGAACGAGCACCCATTTAAACGCCAATCTGAACCAGTTTCGGTTGAACCATTTCGAACGTGGCTTCTTCTTTACCGGTCACACGACGCCGAGTTTCGGATCGCTCGAGAACACGTTGATAGAAATCGCCAAGACTTTCTTCAGGCTTGCGATTCTCAGCGTACTTAGCCAGTAGTGGTTCAAGCGTTTCAACTGCGTCTTCGAGTTTGATGTCAGCGGCGTAAAGATCAGCCATTCGATCACCAGCCAAGCGTCCACCAACGAACAAGTGATAAACGCCCGGTCGACGTCCAACAAACGCGATGTCAGCGGTGTAAGGCCGGGCGCATCCGTTGGGACATCCGGTCATACGAATCGTGAGCTTGGCATCAGCAAGACCGAGCTCTTCCAGTTTGTTTTCGATCACAGTCATGGCATCGGGTAGTGCGCGTTCCGATTCAGCAACGGCCAAACCACAGGTCGGCATGGCTGGACAAGCCATCGAGTAGCGGCGTGCGTTGCTGATCTTGTCCAGCAGCGGGACATTGTGCTTGGTCAGGATCGACTCCAGCGTCTCGATGTCAGACTCAGTGAGTTCGTTGAACAGAATGCTCTGCTGCCCGGTCAGTGTCATTGGACATCCAACCGTCTTGGCAATTTCCAGAAACGCTGAACGCAGTTTCATCGAGTCGGTGTCTTTGACTCGTCCGTTCTCGACAAACACGCCGTAGAAAAATTTGCCGTCGCCCTGTTCGTGCTTACCCATCCAATCCTGAATCTTGGCATCGGGAATCGCGCGCCACGGCTGAACGTCGAAGCTGCATCGTTTTCCGAACTCTTCCTGGAACTTGTCGAGGCCCATCTTGTCGATCAGGTACTTCAATCGCGCTTGTTTACGATCGAAACGATTTCCAAAGTCACGATAGATTGACGCGACAACCCGAACGGCTTCCACGCCTTGCTCAATTTCAACGAAACCGATTTGGTCCGCGATTTGCGCGAATGTATTTGGCCGACCGTGGCTCATGCCCAGTCCACCTCCGGCAACTAGGTTCCACCCGACGAGCTTGTCACCCTCAAGAACGCCAATCAGCCCACAGTCATAGGAGTAGACGTCGATCTGATTGTCGCCCTGAACTGTTACGCCGACTTTGTATTTTCGGGGAAGGTAAGTCTCTCCGTAGAACGGTTCAGATTCTTCTTCGGTGGAGACCTCTTTTTTGCCATCGATCCAAAGTTCGTAGTAGGCCTTGGAGGCAGGACGCATGTCGACGGCGATTTCTTTGGTGACCCGGCGAATCGTGTCGTGTAGTTCATCTTTGATCGGAGCCGCGGTGGCCATCACGTTGCGACAGATGTCGCCGCAACCTCCGAGCGTTGTCATCAATGCAGCGTTGACCTGCCGAAGCGTTTCTCGCAACTCGCCCTTGAGGATTCCGTGAAACTGGATCGCTTGGCGGGTCGTGATTCGAATGCTGCCGTTGCCGAATTCGTCGGCCATGCGATCAAGATCGATGTACTGGTCGTTGGTCAGTTGACCACCAGGTAGCGCGATTCGGATCATGTAGCTGTAGGCTTTACCAAGTCCTTCGGCGCGACGGGATTTTCGCTCGTCGCGATTGTCTTGCTGATACGAGCCGTGAAACTTCAACAGCTGCATGTCGTCATGGTCGAAGCAGTCGACCTCAGGGTCGTTGAGGACTTCGTCGATGGTGCCGCGAAGCAAGTTGCTTTTGACTTTGGCGACTTCGACTTTGGACGGTTCTGTTTTTTCTTTGGCCATTTGAATTCGAATGTTTAGTGGTTAAAGCGGATAAGCCGAAAACGGCAAGCTGTTTGGTTGTTGGTTAGATTGTATAAATCGGTCTTGAGTATTTAAATCAAATATCTAAATCGAAAAGTGGAGTCCACATTCGGTTTTGTCTTTTCCGGCCCAGCGTCCATCGCGGATCTCAGAATCGGGAGTCGAGCCGGGAACTTGTTTGGTGCAATGAAAGCAGCTCACGCTGGGATAGCCTTGCAAATGAAGCTGGTTGAACGGCACGTCGTGTTCTTGAACGTAGTTCCAAACATCAGCGCGAGTCAGGCTTGCCAACGGGCAGAATTTCATGAGTTGGTAGCGCCAGTCCCAGGAAAGCACCTGCGTGTTGGCACGTTGTTTGGTTTGCGAACGACGTAGTGCAGTAATCCAGACCCGATAATTGACGATGTTTTCGCGCATCGGTTGGACTTTGCGAATGTTGCAGCACATGTTCGGATTGTTTTTCCAAAGCATGTCGCCGTATTTTTCGCGCTGCTCTTCGACCGAAACCGGAGTCTCCCAACTAACAAAGTTCAAGTTGGTGTACTTCTCGGTAAGTTTCTTGCGAAGCTGTTTTGTTTCGGGGAAAAAGAAACCGGTGTCGATGCAGGCGACGGTCAGTGGCTGCAAGTTGCCGGCCGCGATCGCTTTGGAGCACATGTCCATCAGGATGCAGCCTTCCATGCCGTAGGAAGACGTCAAAATGATCGGCTGATCCGAGAACCGCTCGAGCCCCCATCGAACAAGATCCTGGGGCGAGCTGCCTGCATCAATGCCCTGTGTTGGGCTGTCGGAGTTGCTGGAACTGGGCTGCGTGGATGTTTCGTTTGTCGGTTTACCTGCGAGTTGAACAAGGCTTTCTTCTGCAGGCTGGGCAGAAGGCTCCTTGGCCGATTGCTCAAGCACATCCGCTTTTTCGTTGGAAGTATTGGATGGCGAAGATTGGCGGTTCATTTGCAATTCAGTTCGCAATTATCTGCTTCAGAGCCCAAGTTGTTTTGGACGTGTTATCGACTGAACTAAGACGGAAACCAAAAAAAACCGCAAGCGCCGCTTGCGGTTCGAAGTGCTTGGGTTAATAAGCAATGTTACTTGAGCGACTCAATTTGAGTGAAACGACATGTTGGCGCGTAGCAACAACGGCAAGTTTTGCAGCCTAGTCGCAAGTTGATTGTAAGCTGTTTTTTCAGCTCTTGGTCCGTAAATTGGTTCTTCGATTTCAAGGTTGCATTCATTCTCATTTCAATTCATCTGGCGTCAACTGCAACATCAGGGTTGTTTTAACCCTCAAATTAAAGGTCGGCAGCGCCGGTTTCAGTAAATCCGTCGCCTAGATGCGATGAAGCACCCTTGTTCATGTTTGGGGGGATATAGGCAGACGTTGAGACAGTTCAGGCACAAACAAGTTCGGACTCAGAAATTCGTCGAAAGTTTGACTTTTCAACATGCCATTTCGTCTCAGCATGAGACAGTCGTCTCGAAGCGAGAGATATTTCACGAATCATGGAGAAAATAAACGATTATTCACCGGGATTTTGACACTTTACAGTTTGGCACGTGGATTGCCTTACAGAGTGAGGTGAGTGGGCGAAGTTCTTATCTTTGATCTCCCGAAGCTATTGCCTCTATTTCGCCCGCTCATTTTTGACCTACCAAATGTTGGACTTCCCAGTTCAACAAAATAAAGCCAACACCCAACCGTCTCAAGGTTCCCACTGGGTAGTTGGCTTTTTTTATGCGCGCTGGGTGGGCTGCGCGAATCCGGTGAGTCGTCTATTCGCGATTGATAAGGCAAGCACAAGTTCAAGGCTGTACTAAGCGCAGAGTTACTTTTCGCTATCCCGAACATGCTTGTTCAACCACTCGATCGTCTCAGCGTGGGTGTGGAGAATCGATTGGCGAGCTCGATAGCCGTGTGACTCATGCGGCAACATCACCAGCCGAACCGTGCCGCCGTTTCCTTTGATCGCTTGATACATCCGGGAGGATTGAATCGGAAATGTTCCACTGTTGTTGTCGTTCTCTCCATGGATCAACAAAAGTGGCTCGTTAATCTTGTCGGCATGCAAAAACGGCGAGATGCTGTGGTAGATTTCTTTGGCCTCCCAGTATGGTCGTCGCTCGGATTGAAATCCAAATGGAGTCAACGTTCGATTGTAGGCGCCGCTTCGCGCAACCCCGGCTTTGAACAGATCACTGTGTGCCATCAGGTTAGCAGTCATGAACGCGCCGTAGCTGTGACCTCCAACGCAAACGCGATCAGGATCAGCGACTCCCAGTTCGACCGCGTGATCAATTGCGGCTTTGGCGGCATCGACAATTTGTTCAATAAACGTATCGTTCATCGTTTCGGGGTCACCAATAACGGGCATCGTTGCGGCGTCCATGATCGCATAACCTTGGGTCAGCAACGCTAAATGCGTTATCCCTCGCATTTGTGTGAATTGGTTTGGGCTGCCTGAAATCTGACCAGCCGTTTTGGCATCGTTGAATTCTCGGGGATAAGCCCACACCAATAACGGCAACCGGGTTCCTTCCTTGTAATCGGCCGGCAGATAAAGTGTTGCGGAAAGCTCAACTCCATCGGACCGCTTGTATTTGACCAGTTGCTTTTTGATTTCGCGGATCTGTGGCGTTGGGTCTTTGAACTCGGTCAAGCTACTGACAGCGCCATTGCTGAGGTTGCGAAGAAAATAGTTGGCTGGCGTGTCCGGATTTTCATGGTTGGTGATGACGTCTAGTTGGCCCGATTCATTGCTCTCGACAATGCGCACGACGGATTCGTAGTTGCCCTCTTCGCATCGCCAAATCCGCTGAGTCTCAAGCGTCTTGAGATTCTGACGATCGATGAATGGCAGGTTGCCGGCTGGCGAAGCCCCGATGCCTCTCCGGTAGATCCAGTCCCCGTCTTGATGAGCCACTGAATGGCCGGTCTCGTCTTTTTTTGTCACGATTGAACCGGGATCTCCGTAGCGATCACGGATGCTTCGATCGACAAGCGTTTTTGGCTCGGCGTTAGAATCCAGATCATGCAGCAGCGAAACCACCCAGCGACGATCACGGTCGTACTCGGTCGTTAAAAGGAGAGACGGATCCTCAAAGTAAGCCGCTCCGTAGGCACGATGGTTGACGCGAACTATTTCCTTGGGAGCATCAGAGAACGGAGCCGACTGCATGATGTACTTGTCGCGATACTCGGCCTCTTGATTCGGGTCACCATCATCAAGCGCTTCAAACCAGACCAGCGTTGCCGGTTCGCTTGATTTCCAATCGACCCGACGCGGACCGGTCCGAACGCCCTCGATTGGGATGTTCTCGTCCATCGGAACTTCAACCACCGTATGAGATTGAGGCCCATCCGCAGAATCGTTTAGTTTCCAAACTTCGACGTCGCGAGGGAAACTGTGGTACGTCATCAAGTAGCTGAACGGCTTTTTGATGCTGGTAACCAAGACAAAATCGCCGCTTGGCGATGGACTGACGCGCGAATAGATTCCCGGCTCTCCGACCGTGCGAAGCGAACCGTCGAGTCCAAGGATTGCCAGCTGGGTGGTGGCGTAGTGAGAGAATAACGCTTCGTCGTGGGCGTTTTCCAGCAAGTTTTGAAACGTACGTGTTGGCGATTTGTTGCCGAAGGATTCCTGAGTGTTCGGTCCCGTGGGAGCTTTGTCTTCAACAGGTTCTTCGGCTCGAGTTTCAGGTAAGAGCTGGCAAAGGATCCCGCTTCCATCTGGCATCCAATCAGTTTGTCCCATGACTGTATTCAACCGATCGGTTAGTCGTCGGCTGTTCTCTGGCGCATCGACGGGGCAGACCCAGAGCTCTTGCCCGTTGGGTGTGGCCAAGGAGTAAGTAAAGTGCTTTGAATCATGCGACCATCTAATCCCGATCAATTTCGATTCGGGCGCAAGCGGAATCGTTGTCAGTTTGCGATCGGAACTCTCTCCACATTTTCCGATCGCCAGGCCAGTGAAAAAGCTGGGGGCAAATCGCCCGTTGACCACTGGGTCAATTCGAACTCCGGCCAGCCCCAGCATGCGCCGTCCAACGTCTGCGATATCGGGCATCGAATCGCGCTCAACGAACAACATCCACTGGTTGTCGGGACTGAAACTGATCGCTGGATGGGGCTTGGCATCGATAATGTCGACGACTGCTTGGGGAGGAAGCTGATACGCAGAGTCTTGCGCCATTGAATTTCCCGAAAATAGTACCAGTGGAAACAAAGAGAACAACATGATTTGCGCAGTGTGCCTGCCACGCTCTGCCCAAAGTAGTTTCAGTTTGAAATTTTTCATGTTGTCGATGCAAATGCGGTGCAATCAAGATTCGCTATTTTGATTTATTGGCTTCTGACTTAGTCTTGTTCTTGCCTGCTTTTTCCTTCTGAAATTCCGTTTTCATCAACGGATTGCTTTCCAAATATCTCTTTTGCTTTTCGTAGTGATCCTGTGACATGATTCCAGTTCTTGCTTTGAAAATTTCCGCAATATCTCCGTTACTGGACAAGCTGAAATGCGAAGGATGACCTTGCGAACCGGTCAAGACTTCTCGTCGGCCATCCTGAAATACCATTTGTATAAACTCAATGTTCCCCACACAGGGTTCGTATTCAATTAGTTCAAAGTCTCCGGAAAAAGTTGCAAGATAGTACCCGTTCAATCCAGGTGCCAAAAGCAAAACGGATTTGACTTCACTTGTACGAGTAGCCGAAATCTCAGCCTCCCAAACCTTTTTCATAACCATCTTTCTTAGGCACTCGTGAGCCAAATGATGTTTGGGGTTTTTTTCAATCAGCCTCTGTATGGTTGGGTCTATTTCTTTTGGTTCGAGCTGCCCATGGCAAGCATTGACCAAAATTACATTAAGCAACAGCACAAGCAAAAGACTTGGGTTCAATAATCTTGGTATCATTTAAAATATCCATTCATTTGCGAATCGAATACTCGGTCAGAAAAATGTGTACGCGGGAATGACGTACATCGAATCAGAAAAAACCTCCCGGAAAGTTTGTTGGAGAACCCATGTTCAAAAGTTTGGATCATATCGCGATCGTTGTCCAGCAGACCGACGAAGCGTTGTTGTTTTATCGGGATCGGCTTGGCTTGCCGGTCGTGATTGACGAAGTCCTCGAATCTGCTGGCGTGAGGCTGACGCACCTGGATTTGGGAAACGTACATTTGCAGTTGGTGCAGCCGATCTCTTCCGATCATCCGTTGCATAAGTACATCGAACAGCACGGCGAACGTTTGCACCACTTGTGTTTTAAAGTCGACAACGTCGAAGAGACGCTAAATCGTCTTCCAGAAAACCAATTGGCGGCAATGGACCAGCCACCTCACCCGGGGCCGCTGGGTCGCAAGGCGGCGTTTCTGAATCCCGAGTCAACGCGCGGTGTGATCTGGGAGATCACGGGAGAGAGTTAATCAGCGAACCCGAGTGGAGGAAGATTGCGGTGATATGCCAGCGCCTGCTCCGAATTTTCGCCGTCAGTCTCGCAACCTATTTCTGGCTTTCTTCGAACAGTCGCTGAAGCTCAAACCGTTGTTCCTGCGTGAGAATTTGCTCGTTGATTCGCGTGCGAACACGAGCCGTCAAGTCGGCCGTCGTCATTCTCAAATCCAGCAGTTGGGCTTCGATATCGACTCCATCAACAGCTGATTCAAGTATCGCAGTTCGCTGCCGAAGGATCTCGACATACTGTTGATCAAACGTTGCCGCCAGCTTTTCGGCGGCACGCTGCTGCTCCGGCGTTGTTACTTCTCGAACCGTCGAGGCGAGGATTCTTGATCGAATGTCAGGCTGTGCGGCGAGCAAGAGTAGTGTTTGGTTTTTGTTCAAGTGGTAGGGCTGGTAGGTCTTTCCGTCTCGTTCGACGATCACCGGTTTCTTTACAACAACACGCGGCGGTTGCTGGGCTGGTTTCTTGATTTCAGGTTTCGGATCGTTGCCGCGGATAACCGGAGGCTTTTCTTCCGATTCTTCTACTGGTGGATCTATGTTTACGTTTGCGATTTTTGGACCGCCATCAGCCGATAGAGGTTGTTGTGCAAGCTCCACGGAGGAAGGCGAGGCTTCTCCGATCGGTGTGGAGTCCGCGAATGTTGAACTTGACTCGTTGATGTTGGTCGAGCTGTGTTCTGGTTCGACTTTGGCGATCGTTTGTGCCAGCGATTGATCAGGCTGGACGATTGGATCGTCTGTGTCGGAGCCAAGCCGGACTTGAGAGACTCGGGTTTGACAGCCAGCGCACACCACAATCGCCAAAAGAACAGCCGTCCACCGATAAAGTGGATAGTGTGGCGAGTTGTGAAATGGAAGGCTCATGGAATGATGGGTGTGCAAATACGTTAATGGGTGCCAATCGATAGATTACACGACGCGGTACGAAAAATGAAATTCAAAGGTTCGGGATTCGGATTCAAAGATCTATCCTCAGCCAGTCGAACCAGATTCGACGATTATGCTGCCTTGCCTCTATTGATTTTGATTTGAGGTCAAGCGGTACGATTGGGGAAAAGCCTCACGCAAAGGCGCGAAGGCGC
>CALJOA010000011.1 GCA_937981585.1 uncultured Pirellulaceae bacterium
TGTCCGCCATTAACCGTGGCTAGCGCCAAAACGGCCCTGACTATCACGTAAAAGTTCAAAGCTCATGAAATACGTAATCATCATCCCTGACGGCTGCGCTGACGAAGCGCAATCGGAGCTCGACGGGAAAACTCCGCTTCAGTCTGCCGCCACTCCGACAATGGACGAGATCGCTCGCCGTGGCGTTGTCGGTCGCGCAAACCATACGCCAACCCATCTTCCGGCCGGAAGTAGCGTGGCCAACATGAGCTTGCTCGGTTATAGCCCGCTGGAAAACTATACTGGTCGAGCCCCACTCGAAGCCGCCGCTCAGGGAATTGAATTGGGCGACGACGATTGGTGCGTCCGATGTAATCTGGTAACCGTCGAAGACCAGACGATGAAGAGCTTCACGGCTGGACATATCTCCAGCGAAGAAGCCCAACGACTTCTCGCAATCGCTCAAGAAAACGCCGCCGACGCACGGCTGGAGTTCGTTCCCGGGGTAAGCTATCGCAACCTGCTGATGATGCGTGTCACGCCAGATTCACCAGCGCCATTTTCTCAAGAAACCAGGGCGACTCCGCCTCATGACTTGACCGACAAGACGGTGGCCGAAGACTTTCCTCGCGGGCCGGGCAGTGACATGCTGTGCGAATTAATGGAACAAAGCGCTGGCTGGTTCGAAGATCACGAAGTCAACAAAAAGCGAATAGATGCCGGCAAGCTTCCGGCGACCAACGTCTGGCTGTGGGGACTTGGGCAAAAACCCAAACTCGCGCCGTTCAAAGAAGTTCATGGGATCTCCGGAGCCATGATCACCGCCGTTGACCTGCTTCGTGGACTTGCTGCCCTGATCGGCTGGGATCGAATCGAAGTCCCCGGCGCGACTGGCTATACCGACACCGACTACGCGGCCAAAGGACAGTACGCAATCGATGCGCTTGCCAAGTACGATCTGGTCTGCGTCCATGTTGAGGCTCCAGATGAATCATCGCACGAAGGCGACTTGGGCAAGAAGATCAAGTCACTTGAAGAGATAGACAACAAAATCGTCGCTCCGATCCTGAAACATCTTGATGAGTCAGGGGAAGAGTTTCGGATCCTCGTTACGCCGGACCATCCGACTTACTTGAGCACCAAAACCCACACGCACGGCAACGTGCCGTTTACAATTTGCGGCACCGGCATTAGCCCTGATCAAAACAGCGAGTACCACGAAGTCGCAGCCGAAGCGAGCGATTTGGCCAAGCTCAACGGCTGGGAATTGATGCCGTACTTTTTGAAATCGTAGTTCCTGTTCCCAGTGGCGGGTTGGCAATGGCAACCCGACTAAGATGTGATTTCACCGTTTTAGCGATAGCCCGATGGCACTTACTTCGCCTGCAAAATTGTAGCGTTTGGGCGCGAGCCCTCCGGTTTCTCAGAGTTCCGCTTGAATAAAACCGGGGAGCTTGCGCTCCACCGCTACAAAGTAAGGGCCATTGGCGATAGCCAAAACGGCTGATTAAGGTGTGTTTTGAAATAATCACATCCACGACGCGACGACCGTCGTCAACTACTTCTTGGCAACGATGTAGCTAATCCAACACGGTGCACTTTCGGCTTCTTCGAGCAACTGCCAATCATCATCGTGTTCATTTTCTTTTTCGTCTTCCATGTCCCAATAGACGCTGCTGTCGCTGAATCCAGCCTCTTCCAGCATTTCGCGAACTTCTGGAATAGTCCAGAACCGCCAGTGGTACTCGAACGCATTCTTAAGTTTGCTGCCGTCCTTGAAATGAAAACTGATGTAGAAGCTCGCGTCGTGATTGATCGGGTTAAAGCTGTGCTGCCGCCAGTGGTACCGAAAACCCTTCTTGCCTTTCTTGATCGTCCGTTTGTCGACCTGACCTTCGGTATAGCAATCACCGCCGCCCATCATGTCCATAACCATGATGCCTTCAGAGTTCATGTTGGCTCTGGCCGCTTTAAAATACTGGACGACTTCTGATCGCGTCTTAAAAATCCAGAACGAAAAATTCTGAGCCGCAAGAATATCGACTTGAGGACGATTTCGCTTTCTCACATCCTGCTCAAGCAAACGAACCCGATCCTGCTGCTGCGCAGTGAGCTTGGAAAGGTTGTTATCACGTCCCCACTGAAGCGTCTCGGGACAAAGATCAACTCCAATCGCAGTTCGGTTCTTGTTTGACTTGACCCACTCACAGCAGACAGAGAAGGTGCCGCAAAAATCCTCACGCAACGTGACAGGTTTGCGCCCATACGCGTCGCGAAAAGCCTGCTCGAAAAAGTCGACTTCGTGCTCTGGTGACTGAACCGATTTTTGATAACAGAGGAACTTGTCCGCCTTTTCAGCCAGCGTCTTTTTCTTTGATCCCATTTTTATTTGCTTTTGCCGTTTCGAAAGTTGTCTATCAAGATGTTGATGGGCGGCCTGACCCCTGCCTCAAACTACTGCTTATTGCCTTACTTTTGCCGCCTCAGATCTCCAAAATAAAGCGGCCCTGATTTTAGCGTGAACCCGGTGCGACTACGATACGCCAAGGCACCTCAGAAGCGACAAAAGAGCGGGGCGTTCCCTGAAGGCTGTAGGCGGGACTATGAACTATTCATCCCACTTTTGACGAACCACCAGTCAATTTCAGATCCAAAGGACAAACGTTACTTGCCAACTATCTCCAACCCACCAAGCCCGGAGACGATTTGATACGAATCGCTGGTTGCGTCATTCCACTTCATAACCATCGAGGAACGATCCATCGAACAGAGAAGTGAATCCTTTTGCCTAGTCTTGATCTTGGGTCGTATTTTCAAAATTGACGTAAAGCGGATCATCAGATTGCTGAGCCACGCCTGGCATTGCAACCCGTGCAGCGAGTGTGCATCCAACGATAACTCTTGTAATTAAAGAATTCATTTCATCTTCTTGTAGTTGGTATCTTTGGTTTGAGCTGGGTGTGTTTCATATTAAGATTTGTGAGCGTTCCCAAACCCGACAACTATTTTGCAAAGTGTTTCGTTGAAGCCACAGCGGCAGTGACAACTCGATAGACACTCCAATGGAAGTCGCCAGACAACATAAGCCCACACAATTCGAAAGCGATTCAAATCAATGGAGAAACAAAAACCGCTTGTCCCACCCAATGAAAAGTGCCCGCAACACGGCACCCGAGACGAGTGTCCGTTGGTCTGCAAGTATAACCATTTTGAGTCCGACGATCTAACAATTGATGCCTGGGAACTCAAATGTCTTGATTGTGGCTGGCGGGATACGATCGGATACCGCAGTGATGAACTCGACGAAGACGATTTGGCCGAAGATTTCGATCCTAAACGTTGCCCGTTTTGCAAGAAGACCGGGCTCTCGACAGGGCAGGGACCGTGTGAAAAATGTTGAGTACGGTGCCTACGGAGAAAGGTATCTCAACAGGTTTCGTAGCAACTGGCCGTTAACGTAGGCAGTTGGCTGTCCGATGATGCCTTGGCCAAGGTAAGTTCCGGAGTTGTTGGGAGTCAGATCCAAAAGCGGAGTGTAAACGCCGCTTCCCCTGACAAATGGGGTCCACCAACGCGCGCCTTGTGCACCGAATTGTGGTGTCCCGACGCCGGCACCAAACTGGTAACCGCCTCCTTGGTAGCCAACGCCCTGATACCCGCCGCCCTGAAAGCCCGGTTGGAATCCGGCTTGAGGCTGACAACATGCCTGTTGAGGTAAAGCCGGCTGGTTGAACCCGCCGCCAACTCCCGCCGGATTTTGAATGTTCAGCGGAGGAACCCCCAGACCAAGCCCGGCACCGACTGTCGGATTGATCGCTGGAGGTTGAAACGCCGCTCCCTGATAGCCAGCGGCAACAGGGGTGTAGCCTTGGGGGCAACAAGTGCAGGCTTGCGCACATCGGACACCTGCCGCTGCATTGTTACCTGTTTGACCTGAGTGGAAATTGGATTGTCGAAACGCGGTCATCGCTTGAGAACCCGACTGACTGAAAAGGTTGTCTCGACTGGCGGTACGATCAGCGGGCGGACTACGGCGCGTTTGAGAGCTTGCCGCAACTCGAGCTTGTTCGGCTTTGAGTCGCTGGGCAGCGGCTTGATTGACCCGGTTTTGTTCGACCGGGTTCAACGTCGAAGATCGTTGCTGCTCAACAGGCGAGCGACTGTTGGCGTTGCTATTGTAAGCTGATCCAGATCCTGCGCGATTCCAATTGCTACTTGCTCCGGCAACGCCCGTGTTGGTTGCGTAGCGACTGTTGCCCAGATCACCGGTGGAAGTGTTGGAGCCGATCGAGATCTGATTCGACAACCGTCCACCACTGCCACCCTGAGACAGAGCGTAGGCGCTTCGAGAGCTGGCTCCTGATCGAGGATTGTTGGAAGCTGGATACGGATACACATCAGCTGAGGCTTGCTGTTGGTAAAATGAGCCGCGATAGCCCGTGGCGGAATTTGATTGGGCAGGTTTGAAACCTACTCTTACTTGATCCGTTCTTTGGCTCGATGGAAGCGCCGCAATATCCGCCTGGCTTTGGATCAACCGCATCGGACGCTCAGCCGAATCAGTTTGCGCATCAGCAAGCCCGCAAAACGAGACAAGCAATGTAAAACATCCTGATACGATCGCCGACCAGATATAGCAACGGCTTGGGAAACAACGCATGATTTTCCTTTGAAAGGGAGCCCGCACAGCGCGCATTTGAAGGCAGTTTGAGTTGTTCTATTACCAGAACAATTTTGGGTCGCCAAGCTCAATCAATCGGCCACGCAAACTTGACCACTCCAAGTTCCGCTAGCACAAAAAGATGGCCAGTAAGCCACTCAGATCAAGACGGAGAGACTGAGCGATTGTAGGTCAGGCACTTCGGGCACTCTTGCCGACTCGAGTTTCACAGACTTGAAATGAAGGCTGAAGACAGGATTTACATGATCAACGAGATGTCGTGCGATCATGTCAATCATGTTTATCCTGTCTAAACCATCGAATTTGCTCGACGGATTTTCGACGTTACCAAACACTCACAAAACCGCATCATACAACGGGCCAAAAGTGAGTGCCCGTTTTACAGAATTAGCCTTCGAAGCAAGCTGCGTTTGAGAAACCAAAATTCACTTGGCGGAATTCGAGTCCAGCTTTTTGACACCGATTCCGAGGTATCCGATCAAGACAGTCATCAACGGACTGATCCAATTGAAAAAGCAAAATGGCGCGTACACCCACACGCCCACGCCCAACACAGTGCTTTGCGCTGCTCCGCATGTGTTCCAGGGAATCAAGACCGATGTCACCGTTCCCGCGTCTTCCAAGGTTCGGCTCAGATTCTCCAGGGCAAGACCACGATCCTCGAACGCCTCCTTGAACATTTGCCCCGGTACGACGATCGCAAGATACTGATCTGATGCAGTTGCGTTGACGAACACGCAAGATCCGGCGGTGGTGGCAACCAGCGACCCGCTGGTCGTCGCGAATCCAACCAGGGGATCGGTAATTCGTTTGAGGAGCCCGCAAGCCTCCATCACGCCGCCAAAACACATCGACGTCATGATCAACCAGATCGTATTGAGCATCCCCTCCATCCCTTTGCCGACCAGTAAATCGGCTGCAGCAATTTTGGCTTCGAGCTTCGGGAAACTTTCTTCCAACACGACCCCGGATTCTTCAAACTCTTCGTGTGTTAGCTCGGGATTCTTGGATTGTTTTCGAGCACTGGCAAGTTTGGCTGCGGCGAGTTCTTCGTCCGCCGCATCGGCGTACTGATCTTCGATGCACTTGGTCTTGAACGCCATCGCATTGACAAACGCCACATACGAGCGTTTTACATAACTTTGAGGCCGCATTTCCCTTTCACCCAAGCCACTTTGGGCATCAGCTACTTCAGCGGCAACCACCTCAACGGGAACTTCGTCCAACCCTGCAATCTTATCGATCATCTTGGGTTGAAAAGCGATCGCGAACAGGCCTCCCAACACTGCTCCGACAAAAAGCGCAACCACTGCGTCGATTTTCATCAGCACCATTATCAGAACCGCCAGAGGAACCAAAAAAAGGATCGGGCTCAGCGTATCAAAATGGGAAGCCACCTCTGCCTTTAACGACGACGTATCAACCATTAATCCGGCAGGCTCAGTCCCGTATCCGATCGCCAAATAGATTAGCAACGCGATCGTAAAACTTGGAACCGTCGTCCAGAGCATGTATTTGATGTGAGTGATCAAGTTTGTCTCAGCCATCGCGGCGGCGAGGTTGGTCGTATCCGACAACGGAGAAATCTTGTCACCGAAATACGCGCCCGAGATGATCGCTCCAGCCGCATAAGCCGTGCTGATACCAAGCGCCGCTCCAATTCCCAGCAGCGCAATTCCAACCGTCGCAACGGTTGACCATGAACTTCCCGTCGCAACTGAAACAATGGCGCAGATAACTGCAGCAGCAAACAAAAAGATCTGAGGGTCGAGGATATCCAAGCCATAATAAATCATCGCAGGGACGATGCCACTGATCATCCAAGTTCCAGCCAACGAACCAATCAACAAGAGGATCAGCATCGCCGTCATCGCCGAGGAGATGGATTTTTTGACACCACCAAGCATCGTTTCAAACGGGACTTTGTACCAAGCACCGATCATTGCGGCGACTGCGGCGGCGATCAGCAACGCGATCTGATTCGGCCCCAATGAAGAGCTGTCTTTGTAGAAACAAACGTTAGCGACCAACAATCCGATCAATATCAACACCGGAATGCAAGCCATCGCCAGAGAAGGGCGGGGGCCTGGGTCTGCAGATCGTTCGGGGCCTGGAATACTCATTTTTCCGCCAGAGAACTCGTTGAAGTCAAACCGGTATTCTTTGCGATCTGGCAAAGTTGTCAATCACGACAACTCGCCAAGTCACGCTTTCTGGAATTCTGTGGCAGTCTTAGAACAAACCGGGTACCCGATTTGACTTGATCATCGAACTCAATCGAACCGCCATGAAGCTTTGCAATCGTCCAGACCTTTGAAAGCCCAAATCCCAGTCCTCTCCCGGCTTCCCGGCCCGAATAAAATGGATCAAAAAGATGACGTCGTACCGCGCCGACAATCTTCTGACCATTGTCCCAGACAGAGACTTCAAAACCTGACTCTTTATTCTTACTAGCTTCTTCGAAACGGACTTCTACTTTCCCCTGAACCTGCACCACCGGCTTTCCAGAAGAAGCGATTGCCTCGATCGAGTTTTGAATCAAACTCTTCAACGCAATGCAAAACTGGTTCGGGTCGACCCTTACTTTATCAAGCCCGACACTGACGGTAACACGCAGATCGACCCTTGGATTGGAGGCCAATATCGTTTCCAATTCCCTGAGAATCTTCTTGATTAACAGACGTATCGAAACGTCCTGAAGTTGAATCGCGGGCGGATGAGCGAACAACATCATGTCCGAAATCATTTCATGAGCTCGAATCGCTTGCTCATATATCACGGCCAACTTGTGTCGTTTTTCGAGGTCTTGCTCGACCGCCAACAGCGTTTGCGCCCGTGTTGAAATGTTTGCCAGAGGATTGTTGATCTCGTGACTTGCTCCGTAGGCAAGCTGCTTCATGGAAGCCATTTTTTCTTCCAAAAGCTTCGAAGAACTCTCGACTACCGCGATCGAGTTCTCAATCAAACAAGAAACATCGACCCTCGGCGCCGGCTTGGTCCAGTCGTCAATCACTGCCCAGCGAGTTTCAGCTCGCTTCCTTCGCTTGCACTTTAACTTCCCACCGGAAACGGACTTTCCGACCAATTCGTTGACCAGCTTTTTTGATTCGCAATTGCTCAAGTCGGAGAACGAATCTACAAATCGCCTCAAACTTTTTCTCAATTTCCGATTCGATTGAGCGGCCAGATGTTTTTCAAAATAGGCATTGAGTTTTGAATAAGAAAGTCGTTTGGTGATTCGCTTTTTCTTGGCAACGGAAAAGCCAGATGCAGCAGAGTCTAAATCGACTTCCGCCAGACTGCGGATCAAATTCCCCTGACTCCATTTAACAAACTCGCTGGACGAGTTGGGGCTCCTTTTGAACTGGTCGTAAAATCTGGCCAAACCAAACAACATCAAAGCCGGACTTAGTCGCAGCAACCGCTCAATTTGCTTGGCCGACTGCCCGACCATCGTCGACAATTGAATCAGGTTGATCGCGGGAACAGGAAGTCGCAGATCGCCGGTTTGATACGTTGCACCCGCGTCTGCTGCCCGATTTCCAGCGACGTTTTGGTTTTCTGGTTTCACCCATCCGATGGACAACCAATGCAAGTTTGCTTCACTTGTTTTTGTGCTCAAGAATCTACTTCGAGAAACTGATCAGGTGTAACTTCATATGATGCTGACGATTGGAGCGAAGTTCTCCGCTTCGATCCCGCTGGCCCTCTGAATCAAATTTTGATTCTACTAAAAAAGCACCATCGGCGTTGCTGCCGAGGTGCTTATTTGTGCAAGATTCGAGACTCTTGTGCTTACCCGGCCGCCTGACCACCAAGCACGTCCAACTCAAGCATCTGACAGCCTCTCTCGTGAAGTTTCTCAACAGAAAACGGCTTGTTCATAAAATCATCGGCTCCAGCGGCCATCAAGTCGGCAATCTTATCCTGCTCGACCATACCGGAGATACAAATGATCTTTACCGTTTTCATCGTCGGATCATTGCGAACGCGTTGACAGACCTCTTTGCCGTTGATGTCGGGAAGCATCACATCGAGGATAACCAGGTCGGGGCGAAACTCTTTGACTAACATTCCGGCGCCAAACCCGTTGTTAGCGGTCTTGATTTCAAATCGCTTATCGCGACTGAAAGTATCGACCATCAACTCTACCAATTCTTCATCGTCATCGACTACCAGCAGTTTCTTCTTGCCGCTTTCTAGGGCGTCGGTAGGAATCCCATTCTCCTTCATGAACGAGAATAGTTGCTCCCGCGGAATTCGCCGAAATCGACTGCCTGGAACACGAAAGCCTTTAAGACTACCGTTGTCGAAGCAACGAATGATTGTCTGCTGGCTGACTTTGCAAATCTTTGCTGCTTCGCCCGTCGTAAAGACTGTTTTGGTACTCATACCATCCTCTCCCTAGGTGGTCGGGTGAACCGAAATTTGGCTTGGCCAATTCAAAATTAGACCAATTCAAATATCGCGGCACACTTAACTGGGATACAGGTCGCTGACGCTGTAATCACCACAAACTACTGATCCATGCTATCCAGCAAGATCGACCGCAATATCCGACATTGCCAATCTTGCCATCACGACCGAATTATATCTATCCTACAAAGCTGGTCAAGATTGATTGGAATAACCTAAACCCCGACCTTTCATTGGTTTAATTGCTAATTGAACCGCAACTCGTTTTTTTCTATTCGCTCTTTTGCACGCATCCCCCCTAAGCTGGGCCTGTTATTCAACTCGCTTATGGCAACAAAGTAATAAGTTGCGAACGGCAAGCGGCTTAGTCAATTAAATTGCTTGAGGAACTCTGAGTCGAGAAGGCATCATTGAGCAGCTTGACCCGCCCCGTCAATGAGCCTGAGCCCGTTCAATTTGCTCCAGTCAAACTGAAATGCGAGTTTGCTCTCGGTGCGATAACTGGCGATACGAATGAAGATGGGAGCGTGAATTTATTGGAAGTATCACCTTTCGTCGACATGATTACATCAGAAGAATTGCTCCGATTTTTGCCTTTAACTCTGATGGTGAAGCTGACCATCTGGACGTGCAGCCGTTTGTAGCTTTGCCGTTTGTAGAGGCGTTGCTTGCTCGGCGTCGCGCCGCCCTCGCCCTACTCGACGAACTCACCCAATCCATCTTCCTCAACATGTTCGGCGATCCTAGGACGAATCCAAAGAACTGGGCACTAATCTTCACTAATCGACGTGGCAACGAATGAATCGAGCATGAAATTAGTGTCAATCAGTGCAGATTAGTGTCCCCTTCCCGAACCTCATGTTATGAGTTGATTCTGTAAGAAAAACAGCGCTGTTTTTATTACAACTGCTAGAAAAAGCGAACCTTGGCCGGCTTGTGCTCGTCAGAAAAAGAGGGTAGTTTTTCTGACAAAGGAAACCGCTGAAAATGGCTGAAAACATCGAAAAAAGCATATCGAAACGCATCAAAGGGAGCAAGCGAGGATCGGTCTTCATGCCGAGCCACTTTTCCGACCTTGGCTCGCGTGACGCAATCGACAAAGCTCTCTCTCGATTGACCCAATCGGGCGATATTCGTCGGATTGCACGCGGCGTTTACGATTACCCGATCATCGACCCGCTGTTGGGCGAACTGACTCCGACGATCGACGCGATTACCAAGGCGCTGACACACCGCGACAAGATTCGATTGCAACCGTCCGGCGCGTACGCGCTGAATTTGCTGGGATTGTCCGAGCAGGTTCCCGCCAAGATTGTGTTTCTGACCGAAGGCGAATCACGCAAGCTGAAAATCGGGCCGATGGAGATTGAACTCCGTCGCACCACGCCCAAAAACATGGCTTCGGCGGGACGCTTGAGCGGTCTGGTGATTCAGGCTTTTCGAGCACTCGGCAAAGATCACGTCACACCCAAACGGATCGAGCAAATGAAGGTAAATATTCCGCTGAAAGAACGGAAGACGTTGCTGAAGGACATCCCGCTCGCACCCGCGTGGATGCATTCGATCTTTCGCGAACTGGTGGAGGATGCATCGTGAACCTCGATTTCCTGAAACTGGATGCCGAGCAGCGCACGCGCGCGATCAACGAAGCGGCGGTGCGCCGCGCTGTCGATCCGGTCATCATGGAAAAGGACTTCTGGGTTTGCTGGATGCTGGGCGTGTTGTTTCAGTCTTCGTTTGCCGATTCGCTGGTGTTCAAAGGTGGCACGTCATTGTCAAAAGTCTTCGGAGCGATCAACCGATTCTCCGAAGATATTGACTTATCGGTTTCAACCGTGTTGCTGGAACTGCCCGAACCCGGCGACAGTCGCAATCAAGCCAACAAGTGGATGACCAATGCGGAGGCGGCTTGCACCGAGGCGGCGCGCGACAAGTTTCTACCAGGGCTGGAGCAGTTGATCGGCGGGCCGTTGGAACCGCTGAAGGAACGGTCAGATCAACAGTGGATGGAGTTTGTGGTTGATGCCACATCCAATTCGCCGGTCATTTTATTTCACTACCCGACCACTCAGCCTTCGGGATTCGAGTACCTGAAACGGTCGGTCAAACTGGAGCTGGGTTCACTGACCGAACAACGACCAATTGGCAAGCATCCGATCAAACCATGGCTGGCCGATGAATTCTCACAACTGTTTCCGAATTGGAGCTGCGAGGTTGTTGCCTTGGAGATCGAGCGATCATTCTGGGAAAAGGCTACGATTCTACACGCCGAACATCATCGGCCAGAGGACAAACCGACGCCCGACCGATATTCGCGGCACTATGCGGACACGGCGGCTTTGGCCAAACATCCTGACGGGCTACGTGCCATGGCGCTATCAGACGTTCGTCAGAAAGTGGTGGATTGGAAGGCGCGATTTTTCGGTAGCGCATGGGCACGCTACGACTTGGCCGTGCCCGGTAGCTTTCGGTTGGTTCCCGCAGAAGCTCGCGTTGATGCGCTGCGACGCGACTATCAGGCAATGCGCGACATGTATCTGTCCGAGCCGCCTTCGTTCGATGAAATCCTGATGCAACTGGCGGAGATGGAGAAACAAATTAATGAGGAACACTAATTGTCACTAATCTTCACTAATAAATACCTGGATAATTCGCTGCTGTTGCGCCTCAGAAAATTAGTGTCAATTAGCGAGGATTAGCGTTCGAAATATTTGGGGCGAGAACCATCGCGAACCGCCGTTGCAGCAGATCAATCCCCGGCGCAATCGCCGATCCAATGAGGCAGCAAATCACGTCGCTCCAGATGAAAGAGTTGCCAAGGATAAAACCGAGCACCGGTTGCTGCCTCAAGTATTCCAGCAGCGGTGGCTTCCATAGCTGACTAAATTCCAGGGTCAGGGTCAGCATCAAAACAAACACCAAAATAGAGACGGATTTGGCGGTTGGAAAGCAAAAACGCGCTGCAAAGTAGAACATGATTGGCCACAGGGTATCGCCCGTGAACGTTGCCAAAAAGCCAAGCAAGGTCGACGGGTCAGCGCCACCGCGATGCGATCTGGCAAACAAGCCAATCGGGATCACAATCAATACAACCAAGACGGCAAATAAGCGAGTTTTCGTTGCAGAAGACATACTACCGACTCGGTTTGACCGGAGTCGCTTTCCCTTCGGCAATTCTCAGACTCCCAGCGAACAAGCCTTCGATCACTCGGGTCATGTGGCGGAGTTCAAGCTTTTCAACGTGATCGGTGACTTGGTGATAGTCATTGTGCAACGAGCCAGCCGAAAAGCTATGGGCGACCACGCCCTTTTCAACAAAAGGGAAATTGTCACTGGCGCGATACAACATTTCGCCGCCGAACTGGGGATGATTGAAGATCAGCACACCGACTTGCTCGCTGCCAACGTTCATGATTTCGCCCAGATCGGATTTCTGCCACCCGGTCATCCAGGCTTTTTCGTTGCCTCCGGCCTCAGGCCGGCCGATCATTTCGATGTTGATGTTGCAAACAGTTTTCTTCAGCGGCCACAGCGGATCTTTAACGTAGTGCCTTGAACCAAGCAGACCTTTCTCTTCGCCCCAAAAGGTCATGAAAATGACGGAGCGTTTCAGACGGCTTTCTTTTTGTTTCTCACCGCCCCCCAAAACTCCAAACGCATCCGCCAAACTAACAACCGCCGTTACACCAGTCGCATTGTCATCGGCTCCATTACAAATCGTATCACCCACGATTCCTTGTTGGCCGATATGATCGAGGTGCGCTGTGATGATGATCGCTTCTTTGGAAAGCTCAGGATCGCTACCGCGGAGAACACCAGCGACATTCCTAACGGAGGACTTACCACCGATTTGCTTTGGCAGATCCAATTTCACTTTTCCAAGTTCTATCTGGGGGATCAGCAAAACATGCCCGGCAATCCCGCCACGTGTTTGAACTAGCTTGGGTTGGGTCGCTCGTTTAGCTGCGCCGACCAACAAGTGATCTTCGGCAACCTGAACCAGAACCAGGCTGGCACCGTTACGGCGGCATCTAGCAATCTTCCGACTGAAGTTTGATTGATCGCGAGGTTCGTTAAACTGCTCAGCAACAAAAGTAACCGGACCACCAAATGTAGCGTTGCGATCTTCGTCGCCAGTGAGCATTTGAATCTCGCCCTCAAAAGAGACCGCCTCGGCCCCGGCGCTTAACAACCCATAGTGCTGGATTGCTTTGCCATCATTAGTCAATTCAATGCCACGGCTGGGCGTAGCGGTCGTGGCAATCTCGGTCGTTTGATAGAAACTGCCATCGTCGCCAATCCCCTCAAGCCCGGCGGCTTTGAAACGCGCGGCAACATAAGCCGACGCGATCGTCAACTCGCGCGATGGCGTATCTCGCCCACGCATTTCGTCGGACGCCAAAAAATTAATCGTTGCAGTAACACTACGCTGATTGATCGCCTCCAATGCGGGTTTGAGATCTTCCGGGATATCTGGCTTTTCCTGACCAACAACGGAGCCGGTCAAAACACAACCCAACAAAAGGACCAGTACGAACTGACCAGCAATTTTCATGAACCGATTGTCAAGCGAGGGGCCGGTGCCTGAACTACGTTTCGAGAGGTAATTGCCGTTCCTTCTTTGTGAGCCCAACATTTTATTCACTTACCTTTGCCTTCCAAATGCAACATCACCATCGCGATGTCAGCCGGCGTGATCCCGCTGATCCGCTGAGCTTGATCGAGGCTCGTTGGCCGGAATCGTGTTAGTTTCTCTTTGGCTTCTCGTCGCAAATGCGTCAGCCCGTTGTAATCGAAATGGTCGGGGATTCTCTTTTTCGCCAATCGCTTGTGTTTGTCGATTGTCGTCTGCTGCCGAGTGACATAGCCAGAATACTTGACGTCATAAACCACCTGCTGGCGGACTTCAGCATCGACGTCGCCAAGCTCCGGCAAATGGGCGACCAGCTCGTCCCACTGAGTCTCGGTTCGTTTGAGAAGCTTGTGAAGCGAAACGCCTTCGACTCGATTTGAGTCAAGCAATTGCTTCACGTTCGCGATCTGAGTTTCCTTGGAATTCAATTTCTCCAAACGCTCTTCACTGACCAACCCGACTTTGTGAGCATCAGCGGTCAATCGCCGGTCCGCATTGTCTTGACGAAGCAACAATCGGTACTCGGCGCGACTGGTAAACATTCGATAAGGTTCATCGACGCTGCAAGTAACCAGGTCGTCAGCCAACACGCCGATGTAACCTTTGTCGCGATCAATGATCAGCTCGCCGCCACCGTTGAGTTTCAACGCCGCGTTGGCTCCTGCGAGCAAACCTTGAGCACCGGCTTCTTCATAGCCTGTCGTGCCGTTGATCTGCCCGGCAAAAAAGAGGCCTTCGACTTTCTTGGTTTCAAAAGTCGCCTTGAGTTGGTCGGGCGGACAAAAATCATATTCGACGGCATAGCCATAACGCATGATTTGGGCGTTTTCCAAACCCGGAATCAACTTGAACATTTGATCCTGAACATCGCGAGGCAAACTGGTAGAGACTCCGTTGACATAGACCTCAAGCGTGTCACGTCCCTCGGGTTCAAGAAACAATTGATGGCGGTCTTTGTCTGCGAACTTGACGATCTTGTCTTCGATCGACGGACAATAACGCGGCCCGCTGCCTTGAATCTGACCGCTGTACATCGGAGCGCGATGGAGGTTTTCCTGAATCAGTGAATGAACATCAGGGTTGGTGAACGTGATCCAGCAGGGAATTTGATCGACAGAAAAGTTCTCCGTCATGTAGGAGAACGGCTGCGGATCATCGTCACCGGGTTGAATTTCGGTTTTCGAATAGTCGATCGTGCGACTGTTGAGCCGAGGCGGCGTGCCGGTTTTGAATCGAGCGAGTTCAAACCCCAACCGATCCAAAGCCGCACTGATTCCAGTCGTCGTTCCTTCGCCGGCTCGACCGCCTTTCGTTTTGGCTTCTCCGGTATGCATCAACGCCGAAAGAAAAGTCCCGGTCGTCAGGATGACCGTCGGCGCGTGATACTCAACGTCACCTCGCACCGCGACGCCGATCGTTCGCTGGCGGCTGGAGTCGTCGGGAAATTTCTCGGTCAAGATATCAAGCACAACCTCTTGGCGAAGCTCCAGATTCTCCTGATGTTCGATCGTTGCCTTGATCCAGTTTTGATAGCCCTTTTTGTCGGCTTGGGAACGCGGGCTGTGCATCGCCGGCCCTTTACGCGTGTTGAGCATTCGAAACTGAATCCCAGTCGCGTCAATCGCTCGACCCATCAGCCCACCGAGTGCGTCAATCTCTCGAACAAGATGCCCTTTGGCAACGCCGCCGATGGCAGGGTTGCAGCTCATCTGGCCAACGGTGTCGAGGTTGGTTGTGATCAGCGCGGTGTGGGCGCCCATTCGAGCCGCAGCGGCGGCGGCTTCGGTACCGGCATGACCGGCTCCGACGACGATCACATCGTAATGGTAGACAAGTTTCTTCATCGTTTTCTGTTTCAGGGCATTTCAAAACTCTGATTTTAAGCTCGAACGAAATCCCAAAAGCATAAATCTTTTGCGGCTGGCCAGTGCCGAGCGATTTTGAAATACGTTCCAGCCAATTAAGACGCCGACTCGCATTGGAGGCGTACTCTGAAGATGATTCTATTTGTTACCACCCTCGCTAACAGGGCTAAAATTCGCGACGTTGACGGAAATTGATACCGCCATTGGGCCTTCGCGTCTTTGCATGATGCCTTCTACTGGGAAGCGGCCAACTCAAGAACTACACGATAGCATCGAACAACCGGCTCGATGCCGCGCCCACTCAGGCCGAAGCGCGAAATACTGATGGTGCTCTGGCTGCTCATCATAGGGGCGACGAAGCAACTCAAGCAATTCAACAACCAGCGAACCGTCTCCCTTTTCGGCTTTGTCGATCGCCAGTTGTGCCAAGTAGTTTCGCAAGACATATTTTGGATTAGTCTGATTCATAGCAGCCCGCCGATCAGCATCCGCAATCCCGGCAGCGCGAACGCGGACCCGGTACGAGTGCAGCCAGCCCAATAGCCGCGACTTCGTTTCACCGATCAGTTCGGCTGGCTCGTAGTAGGCTTCCAACAAGGGCTTGATCAGGTCTTCGTCAGAAACATCGTCCTCGATCGAAACATCGGCCAGCTTCCGATACCAAATTGTCATATCTGTTTCCGTTAGCGTCAGGATCTCGAAAAGGTCTTTCTTAAGTGATTCGTCTTCTTCGGTGTAACGATCGAGACCCAGCTTATTTGCAATCATCTCATTGCCCCCCGATTCAATCCGGTCGAGATAAAGATCAAGCCCTCGTTGCAATGGCTCAGTTTCATTGATCAGCGGCATGATCGCGTTGCCAAGCTGATACAGATTCCAATGGGCAACCAATGGTTGATTGCCAAAACGATATCGTTTGCCACTGGCATCAGTCGTATTGGGAGTCCAACCGGGATCGTATCCTTCGAGCCAACCGTAGGGGCCGTAGTCGATCGTCAAACCAAGAATCGACATATTGTCAGTGTTCATGACTCCGTGCACAAACCCGACTCGCATCCAATGCAGAATCATGTCGCAGGTTCTCTTGCAAACCTCTTCGAACCAATTCGCGTAGACTTCAGGAGACGGATCGCCAAGATGAGGAAAGTCATTGACGATCGTGAAGTCAACCAGTCGCTGCAGATTCTCAACGTCGCCTCGGGCAGCAAAGATCTGAAAGTTTCCAAACCGTGTAAACGACGGCGCGACACGGCACACCACTGCGCCAGGTTCGCAACCCGGGTTTCCATCATAAAACATGTCACGCATGACTTGGTCGCCCGTCGTGACTAGCGACAAAGCCCGGGTTGTCGGTACGCCAAGATGAAACATCGCTTCGCTGCACAAAAATTCGCGGACCGAAGATCGTAATACCGCCAAACCGTCTGCGGTGCGAGAATATGGAGTCGGACCGGCACCCTTTAACTGAAGCGTCCAATGTTCGCCGTTTTCTGTTTTGACTTCGCCAAGATTAATCGCGCGACCGTCGCCAAGCTGCCCGGCCCAGTTCCCAAACTGATGGCCGCCATAACACATCGCAAACGGATCCATTCCCGACAGCACCGTGTTCCCGCCAAAGACGTCGGCGAACTCCTGTGTGGCGCATTGGTCAGGATCAAGCCCGATCAGCTCCGCGACTTCACGAGCGTAGTGGACCAGTGCTGGAGCCTTTACCTTGGTCGGCAAAACGCGCGAAAAGGCCGATCCCATTACCTGTCGACGACCGTTTGTTAAATCCGGATCGGCAGGAAGCTGTTCAACAAATCGATTGTCGAATTTAAGCTCGTTCAGGGAGTTTGTTTGTGGAATAGTCATTCTGGGATTGGATTCGTTAAGTAGCACGACTGTCCAGCCGTGAGCAGCCGCGCTTAATCTGAGGATCTAGCTACTCATACTAAGCGATTGTAGGTCGGGCACTCTTGATGCGCCCGACAAAAGGCCTCACTTGTGGATTATCTTATATTCCCAAATGCGCTAGT
>CALJOA010000012.1 GCA_937981585.1 uncultured Pirellulaceae bacterium
ACGCCTCGGAGAGGCGAGCTACTTTGGAAATCAAACTTCTAAGAAGTAACGCCACTCTGAACTCTAGCACTGGCTCGCCCGAATCGATCTTCGAACCAGTTCGCAACACGCTCACAGGCAACCTTGCGGTTTTCGACCAAACGGAACGTGTGTTCCGATTTGGGATAATATTCGACTTGTAGCTGTCCGTTATCGGGACGCAAGCCGTACATTTCCTTGAACTGCGAACGACCGCAAATGTCGTCATAGCCGTCGGTGTAAAGGAACAGCAACTCGACACCACGGTTTAACAACCCCTTAAGATCGTTGACCACGGTATCTTTGGATAGATCTTCGCCAAAGAATTCGCTTTCGGCAAGACTGTTTCCGTCGGCTTCAACGCCAGACTGCTCCGACCGCATCAACCGGTGCTTGATCACGTTTCTCCAAAAACGAAACCGGAAAAACCGGCCGATCTGATGACGGAAAAAGAAGCCAACCGTGCGGAACACGATTCCGTCCATGAAAACAGAACCGACGATCCGTTGGTCTTTGACTGCGACTTGGTGGGCGTTGTAAGCACCGCTGCACAGGCCAAGCAGAACGAACTTTTCAACGCCCGTTTGCTTAGTCAGACAATCCATTGCGTCGCCAACATCCATTTGGGCACGGTCTTCGGCTTCGATTTTACCTGTTCGCGGGGCGCTACCGCCCAAGCCGGACAAATCCAAACGTAGGGTCGAAATACCTTTATCGGCCAACTGCCGCGCGATATCAACGTGCATTCTGAAAGGTCCAATGCGATGCACGATTCCGGCGTTGAGAATCAAAGCGATCGGCGCGCCATCCATCCGAACTGAATCGTCAGGTGTTGTAAGGACTCCGAACATCGAGTCGTTGGGACCAAAACTGCAAATGGTTTCGTTCATGATCAGACTCCCGCCATTTGAAGTTCAAGGGCATTGAAACGATTGAGCCGCTCAAACATATCGTCAATCGTTTTTACAATCGTACGCGTCATGATGGGGCGGAGCAAGGCAGTCTCCAACTCGCGAAGATCCGTCCAACTTGAAGGACGGTCATCGCGAATGACCTTCAACAGCCCATCAACGGGATGCAAAAACTGCTGTTCGTTGGCCATCGTTTCCACGATTAACTGTGGCTGGATAACGGTTGAGAAATCTAAAACTGTATTTTCAATTTCGTTGAGCAGCGTGCGGCGGAACTGCGAACCCAAAATCTCTTCGAAATGTTGATCGTCTGGTGTTTCCATTTTGCAAACCCAGAGGTCGAGCATTCGACTGTGCATCTTTCTAAGCTGATCCAGATAGGCCGCACCATCAACGACCGGTTCCAAGCAGACGAGCGAATTCACGTCGGGCCGGCGGCGTGTGACCTGGACTGCCAGAGACGCGCCGAACCGCTGCCCCAGCAACATGACTGTCTCGGCTCCCGAGATCTTCTTCAGTTCGTCGATTGCGATTTCGATATCTGAAGTCCACTGGTCCAACGAAGCAATCTGCTGGATTGAGCCGGCAGAATCGCCGACGCCGCTATAGTCAAAACGGAGCACGTGAACGCCTTTGCGAGCCAGCTGGTTGGCCAACAATCGTAGCGACCAATGAGTTCGAATGTACTCCTGTCCGATCGGTGCACAAATCAGCACCGCGCGTACTTTGTCAAAATTCTTACCACGACGTGGGTGGTAGACGCTGAGCAGTTGCGTTTCAGGTTGTCCGATAAATTTTTGACTCATCAGTTCCAAAACCCCTTCAGCGTACGAATGACGCTTTTCTTTTCAGAGTCCGGTTTGACCTCAGGTTCAGCTACGACGTTTGCTTGGTCTGTCGCGGGCTGTTGTGTGGTTTCGGATATTGGTTGTGGTTGAACTTGTGGCCCGGGAGCAATTCCGGCTGCTGACGAAGAAGAAGTGGTCTCAGAAGCAGCGACGGTATCAGCAGAAGCTTCAGCACCACCAGCAAAACGATCGCTTTGCTCAATCTTGTCCGCCATTTGTTCCAACGTTGAGATTAAGAACTCTTGAGGGCCTAACTTGACGCCGGTCTCTTCGTGAACTTGTGTGATAACCTTCATCACCAACAACGAGTGGCCGCCGATGTCAAAGAACGTATCGTTGACCCCAATGTCTTCCATTTCCAGAACGTCAGACCAGATGCCTGCCAGGAACTTTTGAGCGGGTGTCGAAGGCAACACAATATCCGATGAGTCTTTGACCGCTTCTTCTGTAGGTGCGGGCAAAGCCTTGTAGTCAATCTTGCCGTTGTTGGTTTGTGGCATTTCATCCAGCTCTACAAAGTGCTGTGGCACCATGTAGTAAGGCAACGACTCGCGAACATGCTCTCGCAATTGCGTTGCGGTTGCTTCCTGGCCGGATTTTGTGATCGTATAAGCAACCAATCGCGCGTCGCCGGTTTGGTCTTCGCGAACGATTACAACATTCTGCTCGATTGCAGGATGTGTTTTTATGATCTGCTCGATCTCGCCAAGCTCGATTCGGAAACCGCGAACTTTGACTTGCTTGTCATTGCGACGCAAAAACTGAATGTCGCCGTTGAACGTGTATCGAGCTAGATCGCCAGTCTTGTAGAGCAGGTCGCTAACGTAACTGGTGAATGGATTGCGATAACGATTCTCAACGAATCGCTCGTCCGTCAGATCCTGACGGTTTCGGTAACCAAGCGTAACACCCGCTCCGCCAATGAAGACTTCGCCTTCACAACCGACGGGGACTTCGTTTCCGTTGGGATCGAGAATGTAGATCTGCGTGTTGCCGATTGGTTTTCCAATCAAGATCGGCGCTGTTGGGCTGACGATCTGGAAAGCCGCTGACCAAACGGTCGTCTCGGTTGGTCCGTACATGTTCCAAAGCTCACCACATCGCTCAAGCAATGGTGCGACCAAATCGGCGGGCATTGGCTCACCGCCGCATAAAACTTTCAATCCATCTTTCCCGGTCCAGCCCGCCTGAAGCATCAATCGCCATGTGGCGGGAGTCGCCTGAAGCAACGAGATGTCGTGCTCGACCAATTGAGAGGCAAGCTTCGTTCCATCGGCGGCAGTAACGCTGTCGAGAATCACGACTTTCCCGCCAGAAATCGTTGGCAAGTAAAGCTCAAGCACGGCGATGTCAAACGAAAGCGTTGTCACAGCCAGGACCGAATCGTCTTTGCCAAAACCTGGTGTCTGTTGCATCGCAACGAGGAAGTTGACAACCGGACCGTGTGGAACCTGAACGCCTTTCGGTTTGCCCGTCGAGCCCGACGTGTAGATCACGTAGCAAATGTCGGCTGGACCAGCTTTGTTCTCAAATGCAGAGCTATCGAGGCTTTCAATTTCGGATTTACTGGAATCAATAACGATCGTTGGTTTATTGAATTCGCTGACACGCTGCGTCAGGTTTTCCTCGGTAACGATTAGCTTCAAGCCCGAATGATCGCACATGTATTGAAGTCGATCGGTCGGATAAGCCGGATCAAGCGGAACGTATCCGGCGCCCGACTTCATGATGCCGTACAGGTAAACCAACATTCTCTCGCTACGATCGACACAAATGCCGACCAAGTCTCCGGCCGTGATGCCTTGATCGACCAGGTAACGCGCGATCTGATTGGATCGTGATTCAACTTCAGCGTAGGTCAGCGCGGTGTCTTCAAAAACAACGGCGACTTCGTTTGGTGTTTCGGTTGCCTGGCGAGAAAACTCCTGATGAAGCGTCGATTCAACCGGATACTCCATCTCGGTTGCGTTCCAATCGACAAGCGACATTTGCCGCTGCGGGACGCTCATGCAATGAAACTGCGAGATTTTTTGCTCTGGGTTGGCCGCGACGCCTTTGAGGAACTCTCCGAATCCTTCGAGATAGAATGCCATCGACTGATCGGTATACAGATCGGAGTTGTATTGGACCTGCAGCTCAACTGATTTGTCTTTGTGAATCACACCATTGATGAACCACTCAAAGTTCTCAAAACTTCGTGGCTCGATCACAACATCGACGTCAAGATTGTTGAAGCCAAGCTTACTGGCATCAATCATTGGGTCGATGTTGAACGAAACGCTCAGCATGGGAGGACGGCTAGGATCGCGCGGCGGGGCGATTTTTCTCAGCAGCGTTCCGTATGAGTAGCATTGGTGGTCAAACGCATTGAGTAGCGTCGTGCGACTTTGTTTCATGTAGTCAATGAATGGCGTTTCAATGTCGACTTTCGTACGCAGCGGAATTGTGTTGACGCAGTGCCCAATCAACTCGGGCTGGTCGAGTGCGGCTTGACCAGCGGTAGGAATTCCAATGCAAAAATCATTGTTACCGCTGATACGGGCGACATAAGCGTTGAACGAAGCCAACATGACGTTGAACAGTGAGCATCCCGATTTGGCACCAACCATTCGGACCTTCTCAACCAGTTGGGACGAGATGACGTGGTCGTATCGGCACCCTGTGTAGGTTCGCAGATTGGGCCGTGATTTCTCGATGGGAAGATCAAGCACGGGAATCTGGTCTGCGAACTGATCAACCCAGAACGCCTCGTCGGCTTGGCCGTCTTCGGAGTTCAAGTAAGCTTCCATCTTCTGAGCGTACTCATTGTACGTGTTGGCTGGAGGAAGCTCATCCCGCTCAACTCCTGAGAGCACGTCGTAAAAGTAACCAAGATCCTGGCAAAGCACTGCCAACGACCAACCGTCGAGAACGACATGGTGAGCTGTGAGTGTGAGTCGGTAGTGGTTCTGCGCGATCGTTTGCAGCACAAGTCGAACCAGCGGTCCCTCAACAAGATCGAAAGGCGTTCGGGCTTCTTCACGAATCACAGAATCAAGCGCTTCGTCGATCCGATCGCCAAAATGGCTGAGGTCGGTTTCCTTGTAGCCAAACTTGAGCGTCGGAAAAACGCGAGCCTGCTGGCCGTCTTTGCTGAACGTTGTACGAAGCGACTGGTGACGCTGGACGACTTTTTCAAAAGCCTGTTTGAGAATTCCCTTGTCCAACTCACCCTGAAAAACGAGCGAGCTGATTTCGTTGTACGCACAATTCGCTTCAACACTCTGCTGACTCGAAAGCCAGACTTCGAGCTGGGCTTCACTAGAAAGGTAACTTTCTTCAGAAGCGTTGTGCAGACCGACAACTACTGGGACAGTTGAACTTGTTGAATTGTTGTTGACCGTACTCACGGGAAACTCCGATAGCGTGTTTAAATAGTCTGATGTTGAAAATGTTTGGTACCCGCCGCGTTAGCAAGGACGCCCTCGCTCACGCGTCGGGTTACCATTGAGGGCGTAATCAAATTGGTGGGTTCACCGTCGGGGACAGTGATTTCCCATTTCTTTCTAACCAGTTGGCAAACCGACCTGGACAAACTGTCCCGGGTTGCCTGCGTCTGGAACGAACCAACCAGGATTCCCGTTTTTGTCTTTGCCGGCTTTGGCTCCAACCTGTGGTGGCTTCGTCTGGTCGAAAACGTTTGGATACTTTTTGTAACCGTCTCCAGGCATGAACCCGTAGCGTTGAGCTTCGATCGTTGCCTCGCGAGTTGCCGCGACGAGGTGGTCGACGTGACTCTTGTCGTGAGCCAGTGTCAACAGGCAAGGGCGGTGGTCCCAGATGTGCATTCCGCGACGACGCAGTCCCGCGAAGAAGACTTCGCTGTAAACCAGTTCCTGGGCGAATTGGATCTTGAACAATGAACCGAAGTTCGCCAGATACATTGGGGCTTCGAGGTCTTCGAAGACTTTGTTCAACTCGTCGGCCAGGTAATCGGCAAGCCCGTTCAAGCGGTCGTACATTGGTTGACCACCAGCTTGGAGGTGCTTCAAAATTGCCAACGAAGCCGACAGAGTCAGTGGGTGACGAACGAACGTTCCGGCAAAGTAAGTCATTCCGGCTTCCGGGCGACTGTCGTCCCCGTACTGCCAGAACCCGCCGTCGAATCCGTCCATGTACTCGGCTTTTCCAGCCACAACACCGATCGGCATTCCGCCACCGACGACTTTTCCGTACGAAGCCAGATCGGCTTTGACGCCGAAGAATTCCTGTGCTCCGCCAAGCCCGATTCGCAAACCGGAGATGACTTCGTCGAAGATCAAGCACGTTGGCTCTTTCTCAGTCATCTTGCGAAGCTCAACCAAAAACTCTTTTGGCTGAAGCTCTGGAGTACGGCTTTGTACTGGCTCGACCAAAACGGCCGCGATCTCGTCCATTCGCTCACGGATTATATCCAGAGACTCCTGAGTTCCGTAATCAAGGATCAACGTGTTATCGACGTGGGCCTTTGGAATTCCGGTCGCGGCGGGGAAGCTTTTTAGCTTCTTGCTTCCGCGAGCGATCACTTCATCAAGAATACCGTGGTAGTCACCATTGAACATGACGATTAGGTCTCGTCCAGTCGCGTTACGAGCCAGACGCGTGCATCCGAGGACGGCTTCTGAACCGGTGTTGGAGAAAGCCATTCGTTCGTTGCCAGTAAGTTCGCAGAACAACTGAGCGACTTCACCCGCCAAAGGCGATTGAGGGCCAATCGCGTAATCCTTCTGGACTTGCTCGGTGATCGCAGCGACGGTGATGTCGTGTGTGTGACCAAGCAAGTTGGATCCGAATCCACAAGTGAAATCGAGATACTCGTTGCCGTCGATGTCCCACAGCTGGACGCCTTTCGATTTTTCAACGACGATCGGATGAGTCATCTCTTTCATGTTGGGACGGAATCCAGAAACCGTTCGTGGATCGGCCATGTATTTTCGATGTTGCTGAGCGTAGGCCTTGCTCTTTGGCATCATCGCGTTGTTCATTTGGATGATACTGTCGAGAGCTTTTTGCTGCACGTCATCGAGCGTACCGTCGTTAAGTTTGACTGTTGAGAAACGCTTTGCCTTTTTCGCTTCTTCACCTTTGTCTTGATCTTGTGAAAGTGGCGTAGCGGTTTCTGGTGCAACTGCGGCTGGCTTGGGAGGTTCTGCAGCTACTGGAGCAGCCGGCTGCGTCGGTGCGACACAGGCTTGAACATCTGTTGCGGGCTGAGCCGTTGGAGCCGCTTGAGTGGGAGCCTGAACCGGTTGCTGAACTGGAACAGCCGGCATCATCGGCTGGCCACCAAGCATCTGAAGCTGAGCCGCCATCAATTGAAGTTGGCCTTGTACGATCGCCTGAGCCGCCGATCCGCCGACCGCAGGGATTTGCGTCGGCATCATTTGCATTGGCTGAGTTGGCGTTTGATTGACTTGAGGCTGAACTGGCGTTTGCTGCATCGGAGCTGCAGCCGGCGCAACTGAAGCTGATTGAACTGGAGCAGGTGCAGGAGCCGGTTGAGCTGGAGCACTTTCAACTGCCACAGGCTCAGCAGCTTCGACAGGTGCTGGAGCAGTCGCAGCGTACTTCTCAGCAGGCAATTCGTTATCAAGCCACTCGGCCAACAAATCGACAGTCGGAGTTTCTTCGAGCAACTGGCGGAATGTGACTTCGATGCCCATTTCCTTCTTCAGCGACGTCGCCGTTTGCGTTAGTACGAGTGAGTCCAAACCCATTTCGAAGAACGTTGTGTCGCCTTCGAACTCGGAGAGATCGAAACCGGAAGTGTCCTCGAAGACGTTGTGGATAGAACTGACGATATTTGGGATACGACTCATTGGAATAGACTCCAGTTGTGAAACGGGTTGTACGGTCTGAGCTGGTACAGCTGTCGCAGCGACCGTCTCATTTGTTTGAGTTGATTGAAGTGAAGAAGAAGTAGTTGTTTGACTATTAGCCGCAGGGCGCAAGCCCTCGGGTTGCATTGCCTGGCCGGACGGCTCGCGCCGTTCCGCTACACTTTGGGCGGTCGCCCCAGAACGCCCCGGTTCAACGAAATAACGTTTTCGCTGGAACGCGTAGGTCGGTAGGCTGGTTGTTCGAACCGGTTTGGTTCTTGTTTTTCCATCGCTGGAAATCCGACACCACTGAATCTCGGCTCCGGCCAACCAAAGCTGAGCAACAGCACTCATCATGGAATGCCATTCAGCCAAGCCTTCGGCGGTGTTAGAAAGCGTCGGGATCGCAATTTGTTTCTTCGGATCCTCGGCGTGCTGTTTTGATAGAGTCGCAAGCGTCTTTCGCGGACCAAGCTCAATCAAAATCCGGCTTGGATCTTCCGACCACATCTCGGTGACGGCTTCTGAGAAACGTACGGGCTTGCGAAGGTGATCGGCCCAATAGTTTGGATCCGTGGCTTGCTCAGCCGTCATCCACTTTCCAGTGACCGTTGAAAGGATCGGGATCGCAGGAGCGTTAAGTTTGAACTGACCGATGAACTGAGCAAACGGCTCGACGATCTCATTCATCATTGGCGAATGAAACGCGTGCGAGGTGTGCAGGTGCCGACAAACGACGTCTTTGGCTTCAAGTTTCTTTTGCAGCTCGGCGACTTGATCGTCTGGTCCGGCAACAACGCAAAGTTTGGGACCGTTGTAGGAACCGATGGCCATGTCGCCCCAAATTAGTGGTTCGACTTCTGCGCCTGGCAGGCGAACGCTCATCATGCTGCCGCCGGGAAGGGCTTGCATTGCCCGACCACGCTCGGCGATCATTTTGAGGCCATCTTCAAGTTCGAAAACGCCGGCCGTACATGCCGCCGCGAACTCACCGATCGAATGCCCCATCAACGCAGTCGGCGTGATTCCCCACGACAACCAGACTTGAGCAAGCGAATATCCAAGCGCGAACAAAGCCGGCTGGGTGAACTGTGTATTTTTCAAGATCTCCTTGGCGGCTTCTTCTTCGCCAGCCGGTGGGAATAGGACATCGCGGAGGTCTCTTCCAAGCAATGGCGTCAGGACATCTGCGCAACGATCGAGGTTCTCGCGGAACACTTCGCTGTGGTCGTAAAGGTTCTTGCCCATGCGGACGTACTGCGAACCTTGGCCTGGAAACATGAAAACAACATCGCGAGCCGACGCAGACGACTTGCGTTTCATGAAGCGAGGGGCCTTCTTAGCAGTCATAACCTCAGCCGCGTCGCCAAAGTTCTCGGCAACGACTGCAGATCGCCAGGTGAACTCGTCGCGGCCAACTTGCAGGGTGTGGGCAAGCTCAGTCAATTGATCTGAACCGGCTCCCTTGGCTGCGGCTGCCTGCATCGCCGACGCCAGGTTGTTGACGTTTGCACAAAGGGCTTCTTCTGTTTTTCCAGAGACCGGAATGATTGCCACCGGAAGCTCGTTGTTTGAACCGGCCGATTCACTTGGTTCAGCCAACGGGCTTTCTTCAAGCAAGATATGAGCGTTGGTTCCGCCGACACCGAACGAACTGACGCCAGCTCGACGTGGTTGTTCGCTTCGTTTCCACTGCCGATGCGTATCGCAGACGTAGAACGGGCTGTTCTCGAAATCAATTTGTGGGTTCGGATTCTCGTAGTGAAGCGTTGCCGGAATCTGCTCAGTGTGCAGCGACATTGCGACTTTGATCAAACCCGCAACTCCCGCCGCAGCGACCGTGTGACCGATGTTAGATTTGACTGAACCGATGGCACAAAATTGCTTCTGATCGGTTTGGGCTTCGAAAACGGTTCGCAGAGCGGTTACCTCGATCGGATCGCCAATCGGTGTGGCGGTTCCGTGGGCTTCGATGTAACCGATTGATTCGGCTTCCACGCCGGCCATCGCCTGAGCCATCGCAACTGCGCTGGCCTGGCCGTTGATGCTTGGGGCACTGAAACTGGCTTTTTCTCCGCCGTCATTGTTGATGCCGAACCCTTTGACGACGGCGTAAATCCGGTCGCCTGCGGCAACGGCCTCTTCGAGCCGCTTGACGACGACAACTCCGGCTCCGTCGCTGAACAACGTACCGGCTCCTTTGGCGTCGAACGGTCGGCAATGTCCGTCTGGCGTAAAGATGCTGCCGGTTTGATGCAGGTGGCCGCTGTTTTGTGGGAACGTTACCGACGATCCACCGGCAAGCGCGACATCACAGTGTCCGGCGTCGAGGCTTTTGCAGGCTTCGATTAGCGCGACCAACGAAGTCGAACAAGCCGTGTTGACGTTGATTGCCGGGCCGGTCAAGTTCAAAGCATGGGCAACTCGAGTGGCGATGTAGTCCTTCTCGTTGTAGACACCCATCTGGAACTCGCCGGTTTGGCGAATGAGTTCCGGATTGGTCAAAATGTTTTTGATGAAGTAACTGGTCGAATACGTTCCGGCCCAAATTCCGATCGTGTCATCGGTTTTGTTGGGAATGATCCCGGCATCTTCGAGCGCGGTCCAAGCCAACTCCAGCATGATTCGCTGTTGCGGATCGGTTAACTCAGCATTTCGAGGCGGCGTCTTGAAGAATCGAGCGTCGAAGTGATCGGCGTTTTCAATAATTCCGCGAGCCGGAACATAGTTGGGATCCGATGTGTCGCGCGGGTCAAGCGTTGGATCGAGTTCGTCTTTGCTGAAGAACTTGATTGACTCTTTGCCGTCGACAAGGTTCTGCCAAAACTGAGTCAAGTCGCCAGCACCGGGCATACGAGCTGCCATTCCGACGATCGCGTACTGTCCGGTTCCGCGCCCGCCGGTAGACCTACCAGATTGGAGTTTCGCAACCAAAGCGGCTTTCTTCTGGGTCAATCCGAGAAATGATTCCGGTGTTGGATTGTCGAAGAATTCGGCGCCGGTAACGACGATACCCATTTCTTTTTTCACACGGGCGACTACCTTGACAGCGCGGATCGAGTTTCCACCAAGATCGAAGAAGTTATCCTGTAATCCAACGTTGTCGATCTGAAGAATGTCGCTCCAGATTTTGGTTAGTTGGATTTCACTCTCGGTTTTCGCCGCGACATACTCGACTCCGATATCGGGCCGGGCAGTGGAGGGCGGTGCGAACGACTTGCGATCAAGCTTACCGCTGGGCGTGTATTTGAATTCGTCAACGACAACGATGATGTTGGGCACCATGTAGTCGGGAAGCGACTTTGAAATGTTTTCGCGAATCTTGGCGATGCTTGGTTGCTCATCTGGTTTGGCGAGTAGGTAGCCAACCAAACGCTTGTCGCCGGGACGGTCTTCTCGCAGGACCGTTGCGGCTTGGCGAACGCCGGGCTGCATCGCCATCGCAGCGTCGATCTCACCAAGCTCGATTCGGTGACCATTGAATTTGATTTGATTGTCGATGCGACCCATGTGGTCGATCTGGCCGTCGACAGTCAATTTGGCCAGATCGCCAGTGCGATAAACCTTGATGCCTTTGTAGTCGCAGAACTTTTCTTCGTTAAGCTCAGGACGCTTCAGGTATCCAAACGTCATTCCGTCGCCAGCGATCAGCAACTCACCTGGCGTGTTGGGCGGACAAAGCTCGCCTTCTTCGTCAACGATATAGACCTGCGTGTTGGCAACCGGAATGCCGATCAAGATCGGATCGACGTCATTGAAGACCTGCGTTCCCGACGAGTAGACCGTTGTTTCGGTTGGACCGTAGAGATTCCAAACTTCGCCACAACGATCAAGCATCGGCTGGATGAGATCGCGTGGTAGCGGTTCACCTGCGGTGATGAACTTCATGTCGGGGCGGCCTTTAAAGTCGGCCTCGACGATCATCCGCCACATCGCAGGAGTGGCTTGCATGAACGTGACTTCGAACTTTTCCATCGCCGCAACCAGTGCGATTGTGTCTTTGGCGGTTTCCCTTGAAACGACAGCCACTGAGCCACCAGTAATTAACGGCAAGAACATCTCGGCGACGCTGATATCAAAGCTCAGTGTTGTCGTGGCGAGAATTCGATCTTCCATCGTGAAGCCAGGCCACTCAACCATGCTGCAAAGCATATTGGCAGCGGCGCTGTGGGGAACGAGAACGCCTTTAGGCTTGCCAGTCGACCCGGACGTGTAGATCACGTAAGCCACATCGTTGTAAGGATCGGTTTGGGTAGTCGGTGCAGCGGAACCGGCCGCGGCGACTTTGTCCCAATCGCGCTCGGCGATGGTGAACGGTGTCTTGAACTTCTCCAACAGCGGAAGCTGATTTTCGTTGCCGATAACGTGTTTGACTTCGGAGTTTTCGACCATGTAGATCAGGCGATCGACAGGGTAGTCGGGATCCAACGGCACGTATCCGGCACCTGATTTCATAATGCCAACCAACATGGCAGGCATATCAACGTTGCGATCACAGCACAGGCCTACCAAGTCGCCTTTGCCGATGCCTTGGGCGCGAAGGTAGTTGGCAAGCTCGTTGCTCTTCTGATCCAACTGGGCGTAAGTCTGAGACGCTTGGTCATCCAACACAGCGATCTTGTCTGGATTGGTGCAGCACTGCACGCTGATCATGTCGTGAATCGGCGCAATGGGAAAGTCACGAGACGTTGCGTCGTTGACCTGTTTGTAAAGCTTCTTCAAATCCATGGTTATGCCTTTTCCTTCGCCGCTGTCATCCAACAAACGGTGAAAACGTCTTGTGAATCGACGAAGTATTCAACGGTCGAGTGACTGGGTTCTGACTGTGAGATTGGGTTGTTTTCTGTTGGGCGAATCGTCAACTGCCCGGGCATGCAGGACTCGACGATCGCGTCTTTGAAGCCAAAATACTGCTTGGAAACCGGATACCAACACTTGTAAAACGCTTCTTTGGCCGAAAACAAAACGGTGAACTCAGCACAAGGATCAAGTTCGAGTGCTTCAAGCGTTCGCAGTTCTTCAAGCGTCGCGGTTTGCTCCAAGGTTTCGGATCTCGTCGATGCGTCAACGATGGCTTCAGTGTCGATGCCGATGGAGCGAATTGGATCGGACTTGGCCAAGGAAGCCCAAACCCAGTTCTTGCTGTGCGAAATCGAGCCGGAAAAGCCTTCGGGCCAGATCGGCGAGCGATCGGTCGATCGGTGAATCGGCTTGTCAACATTCCACGAACTGAGAACCTGCTGAGCACAGAATCGACCGGCTTGGAATTCGCCCTGACGAGCAAGCTTTCCGGCTTTCTTGGCGTAGCCGAACCCTTCCACCGGTAGAATCGAATGCCGGATCGAATCTGGCACTGAGTCGTTCAACCAACTTTGCACTGACCGTAGGCGCGCTGAGCCTGCACTGCTCACAATGGCAGCCTCTGAGTTGGCCAGGTCAAAGCTCGATGTGGAATCTGTGAATTGGGACAAGGTTGGAACCCTTGGAACAGGTTTGGTTTGCGCACTTCACGCTTGCAAAAGTAGGTTACAGATAGCCGCCTGGCATAAAATCTCTCCACGGCGCGAAAAATTCGAATGCACAATGGAACGAACGTAACGGTTATCCGGCAGTCGCTTGGAAGCGGATCTGGAGTCTCTTTCGTCTCCAAGATGACTATGTCCTTGTCTATATGGCGATTAAGATTTCTTTATGACCAACCCGCCGCCGAAGCAAAACTCGAATCGGTTTTTGCCGTCCTACCGATGGACTCGCATCGCAATCGCGACGTTGTTTGGGGTCGGGCTGCTCTTGTTGTTTCTAATTTGCAACTCGAGTGCTGACAGATCTGTGATCGCAAGAACGGTGATGCTGGGCATCTGCACTTCATTGATCGCTCTGCCGCTGGGTGGCTTGATCGCGTGGGTTTGCTCCGGAAAAGGCCTGATTTCGCGGGCTTTGCTGATCGCCAATGTGGCTTTGTTGATGGTTCCGATGTTTATTCACGTCAGTGGATGGGACGCGGCGTTCGGAAAACTTGGCTGGTTAACCTCAACCAGCGGCCAGGTTTTGGTCCCGCTGGTTTCAGGATGGGTTGCGGCCAGCTGGATTCATGGCTTGGCCGCCGCGCCACAAGTTGCCGTAATCTTGCTGATCGGAATGCAGATGGGCAGCCGTGTTTATGAAGATCAAGCCGTCTTGGACACGACTCCGGCGGGTGTATTCTGGAACGTAACGTTTCCGCGAATTGCACCTCTTTTGATTTTGTGCGTCATCTGGAACATCGTTTTTTGTGCGCGAGAAATCGCGGTTACGGACCTCTATCAAATCGGAACACTCGCCGAGCAAATCTATTTGGGCTACTCACTGGGAATCAACGCAATTGGCGGAAACTGGACGGCTGATCAACTGGCCGAAGCCGGAAATATTGGGTCCAGGCTAACGATCGCCATGATTGGTTGGCTCTGTGCGGTTTCGATTTTCCTGTTCGTTCGACTGACGTCGTTGGAGTTAAGCGGCGATCAGATCCGCCCTCAGAAAACTGTTGCAGCGGGGATAAGACGCAACGTCGTAGGGATATTGCTTCTTGCCGTATTGATCGTTGTGCCAGTGGTTAACGTTCTCATGCGTGCGAGTTTTTATGTCGCTTCGGTTGATGGAGTGCCAACCCAAGGCTATTCGATCACCCAGCTTTTCTCAGCAGTTTCCGGCTCGGCGCTTGACTACAGAAGCGAGTTTGCCTGGTCACTTTTGATCGCTTTGGTCAGCGCAACATTGATCCTTGCTTTCGCTACTCTGTTTGGATTTGCGGCAAGACGATCCCGTTTGGCCCAGTTCTTTTTGGCGGCCACGATGGCGTTAACTTGTGCGTTGCCTGGGCCGACGATTGGAACAATGATTGCGGCGCTATTTTCAGATCTGGAGAATGGCTCGCTGTTACATTGGCTTTATAACTACACCATATTTGCGCCGGTACTGGCCAATTTCATTTTCTGTTGGCCAGTTGGAGCGTTAGTCGTCTGGTTTGTTTTGCGAAAGGTCCCTGAGGACTCTTTGGAAAGCGCCAACATCGACGGGGCAGGGCGGATGACTCGATTCAGTCGGTTCGGTTTGGTGGAGAATCGGTTGGCTTTGGTCGGATGCTGGTTCGTCACTTTCGCGTTGAGCTTTGGCGAATTGTCGGCTTCTCAAATCGTTCGACCGGCGGGAATGGACACAGTTCCCCGCAAAATGCTGGGGGATCTTCACGCAGGTGTCAACGAGATGACAGCAGGAATCACAATCGTCACCGCCATCACGATCGTCGTGCTATCTTTGATCGGCTGGTATTTTATTGGCTTGAATCGCCGGAGTGTTGGTCGAAGATAGAAGTAGAGTTGGGCGATTGGAAGCTGATCTTTTGCTCCACAAGTTAGCTGGACAGGTTACTTTGGCACTCAATGGTAACCCGACTGGGTTGATTTTATTAGCCGTTTGGGCGATAGCCCCGGTTGAACTGCCATTAACCGTGGCTATCGCCAAAACGGCTGATGTTGTTAAGAAGTGTTTTGAAAAAATCACAACCTCGACGCGTGGGGTTACCAATTACCAAGGCAAATATTTGTGAATTGTAGTTGTCGATATTTTTCAATCTCGTTTTTGTTTGCGCTGTTAATCGCTGCGCCGGTCGCGATTGCGCATGCCGATCATCTAACGCTGACGATCAGTGGCAAGACAGTAGAGCTCGACGGGGAGATCCTGATCGAAGCCGAAGACAAGAGCCTGTACTTCCGTCAGGACACGGGCAAGATTTGGTTTGTCGAGCCGGATCAAATCAAACTCAAGATTGACGATGAAACCGAAGTCGAACCCATCTCCAAAGAAAAGCTGGGGAAGCAGCTTTTAAAGGAGCTGCCCGAAGGATTTCGCATCTACCAAACCAAGCATTACGTCATCGCGTATCAAAACGAAGTCGAGTACGCTCGCTGGATTGGCGGTCTTTACGAATCACGGTTGTATCACGCATTTGAAAAGTTCTGGGGCAAGCGAAAAAAATTCGAGCTTATTGAACCAAAATATCCACTGGTGGCAATCGTGTTTGGATCACGTTCCCAGTACATGCAACACGTCGAACGTGAGCTCGGCCCTGGTCAAAACATGATCGCCTACTACAACATCCAAACCAACCGCGTCACGATGTATGACTTGACGGCAGACCAGAAATCTCCAAACCAGAACTTGAAGAGCAATCGACAGATCGAAGATGTCCTCCAGAATCCGGCCGCGATACGTATGGTCGCCACCATCATTCACGAAGCCACGCATCAGCTGATTTTCAACCGCGGCATGCAAACACGATTCGCAGAGTCGCCACTTTGGCTCAATGAAGGGCTGGCGATGTATTTTGAAGCTCCAAATCTTCGGGCCCGGCGTGGTTGGATTGGTCCGGGAGAGATTTTTGATGAACGACTGATGCAGTTTCGAAAAGATCTGACTCGTCGCAAGGGAGTTGAGTCGCTTAAGGAGCTAGTCTCTAGTGACGACCGACTTCAGAATCAGGAAACGGCAGCTTCAGCATACGCGGAGGCCTGGGCGTTGAATCATTTTCTTCTCAACCGAAAAGCAAATCAGTTCGTAGATTACCTAAAACACATGGCCCAGAAAAAGGCCCTCGTTGAAGACTCTTCGCAACAGAGACTCGCCGACTTCACTGAATTTTTCGGCGAAGATCTGGAGCAACTCGATGCCGAGTTTGTACGCTATACGCAAAAACTGAAGTAGCCTAATGGACTAACCTTCTTTTGCTGGACCAAACTTTCGTTCGCGCAGGTCTCGATGCTTCGGAGGATTTGCTTGCCAAGGCGATTTTTCTACCGCCGGTGTTACTACTGCAATTGAGGATCTGCCTGACAAGGAGTTGAGCTGAGGGCTTTGTTTGCTGCCAATGACCAAATGGAGCTTGGGGCTCTTGCCGCAATCCACGTTCGGACAGGACTTGTAGTTTTCAATAAAAATGGAGAACGTTTCATCGTTCAGACAGTTGTTCGGCTTACCAAATATTGATTCCCCATTTAGAATTTCAAATTGGATCTCAGCGCGGCGGTTGACCGAAACTTAATCGCCAAACTCGTTTATTCCATCACTTCATTTTCCCCAAGCAGACAAATGGCGGGCATCTACTACGGCGACTACCTTCAACTCGACAAGATGCTCAACGCGCAGGATCTCGAGAGTGCCAAACATGGCAAAGCCGCGCATGATGAAATGCTGTTCATCATCACGCATCAGGCTTACGAGCTGTGGTTTAAGCAGATCGCGTTTGAGCTGCATTCAATCATTGAGATTTTTCAATCTGGGAAAGTCGAAAACAAACGGATGGGTCAGGCGATCCACCGGCTCGAACGAATCAAGGAGATCCAACGGGTCCTGATTCAGCAGATCGACGTGATTGAGACGATTACCCCGCTGGATTTTCTGGAGTTCCGAGATCTACTGGTACCGGCGTCTGGTTTTCAGAGCATCCAATTCAAACAGATCGAAATCCAGCTTGGGCTCAAAAGGCACTATCGAATCAACGCCGATCGCGAGTTTTTCCATTCGCGATTAACTGAAGCCGATCTTACTTTTCTCAACGACCTCGAAGAACGACCATCGTTGTTGGAGCTGTCCGATCGTTGGCTTGATCAGATGCCGTTTCTCGATTTTGAGGGCTTTGAGTTTTGGAAGGCTTACGGGAAAGCGGTCGAGAAGATGCTCGCCTCTGACAGGAAGATCATCGAATCCAACCCGACGCTTACCGATCGTGAAAAAGAATATCAGATCAACGACATGAACCAGACGAAAGTTCGTTTCGGTTCAGTTCTTGATGAGTCCAAGTTCAACAAGCTTCGCGAAGAGGGGCAGTTTCGATTCTCACACCAAGCCTTCCTAGCAACATTGTTCGTCAATCTATATCGTGACGAACCGATTCTCTACTCGCCATTCCGTTTCCTGACGCTGCTTGCCGACGTTGATGAATTGTTTACTAACTGGCGACAGCGGCACGCAACAATGGTTCAGCGGATGCTGGGAACCAAAATCGGAACAGGGGGGTCGTCTGGACACGACTACTTGAGCGAAACAACACGTCAGAATCGAGTCTTTATCGACTTGCTCAAGCTGTCAACATTCTTGATCCCGCGAGAAGACTTGCCCGTCCTACCTGGCGGTTTGAAAAGGGAGCTTGGGTTTTACTTCGGCGGTGAACTCGAACCACGCGCCGGCGATTACTATTAGAAATCGTATGCTGGTAGCGTGACTCTCTTAGTAGCACGGCTCTCCGAGCCGTGAGGTGAACTAAACTTCGGCTCGGAGAGCCGAGCTACTTTCCTCTTTCTTGGGAGAGGGGATGAGGGGCTGGGGATGAAGGGACGAAAATGCAGCCCTCCTCATCTGTTGAACTTTCAACTATTCCCGCAACCAAACCATCATGGACTCAGCTCGACAACTGACAACTTCTCCATGACCATCTGCTCAGCCGTCGCAAAATCGACATCG
>CALJOA010000013.1 GCA_937981585.1 uncultured Pirellulaceae bacterium
CAAGAACGGAAAAAACTTACAGCTATTGAACACTAAAACGCTAATGAAAGATGCTGTTGCGATTCGAAAGCCGATAACCCCATGCTGACGCATGGGGCTACATCCTGTCGCCTCTTCGAGGCTGGCAATCTGCAACTTCAAAACTAACGCTTCGGGCTACCATTAAGAATCCACGTCGCAGGGAACATAGATGTCCGGGAGAAAGTGCATTCTGGCAATCTATCGAGCGCTACCCCTGATATTAGCGTCCATTAGTGTTTATTAGCGGTCCCTCCGTCCGCGCAACAGAAACCTGCAAAATGCTAAACGTCAAATTCTAACGGGGCTTTTTTGGATCGACCGATGATTGATCAGAGGCCTTGGATTTCGCGCTGACCGAAACCTTCTTCTTCCGTCGCTTCTTCTTCGGCTTGGGCGTGCGCCATTTGAGCTTTTTCTTGACACCGAACGTCGCTTCGAAGTCTTCGGGGCTCGTATCTTCGATCGCCTGAAGCCGATCGTCAGCGGCCATCCTGGATTCCAACTTTGCCAGAATCTCGTCCAACTGTTGATAGTTACCTTCGATTCGATCGAGCCGTTGCTGGACTTTCGGACTCAACGACGTGATCGCGGACTCATCGACCTCGATCTTTTTTCGTTTGAGTTTTTCTGGACTGAAGAAAGCCATAATGAATCTAAAGGAAATGGGGACAAAACTCCTACTTCGATTGTTTCACAAAGTCCCTAACTAACAAGGCAAAAAGTTGACTTATCCGCATATCAAGTCGACAATCGCTGGCATTTCCCGCAATCTGTGCCACTTGAGAATGACGCTTAGGTTGGTTGCCGAAACAGGTGATAACAGATGACAGCACCGCTCAACAAACCTCAAACCAATGACGCTTGCCAAAGACTCTCAAATCGCGCCCGATCAGCTTCGCGAGTTGATAGTGGGATCGGCTCGCGCCCTAACTACGATCGCGCCGCTGCTGATTACGCTGCCAGAGATTGAGTCGGTGGTCGAGCAAAACACGGCCGCCATTGAGCGCGGCTACTTTTTACCCGACGAAGACGAACAGGTTCGTGAGCTGTTCTCACGTTACCTCACCACGCGAGCCGCTCTTAACTCCGTCCTCGACGATATGCGTCCACACGCGATTGCAGAGTTAAAGCAGACTCAGCCGCAGCATCCAGAAGTCTTCCTTGTTGCGTTTTGTACGGCTGTCCTCTTAATGCGCTCGGGGCGATATCTGATCGATCGGTTTCGAGAAAACAAAACCATCTGGCGGAAACTCGACGAAGCCGAACCTCGCTACGGAATACCAAAAAAGCAATTCACCAACGTCTATCGGTCACTGACTTCGGTGCGGAACAACATGGTCTTCAACGACGCGGTTGGATACTATCGCGAAAACAAAACCCAACTGCTCGCGCTGCGGTCGGACCCAGTGCTCAAACCGATCGTCCAGATACTGGAAGAACGAGATGACTTTTTCGAAAACAAGACTAGCGATTTTGTCAAAAAACGCTTGAGGTATCGGCTTCACTCATTCATTCGCCGGCATCATTCCGGCTTCAAAAACGTAACCTTTGGCCTGTTTAAGGTTTCAGGCAGCCTGATCGCTGAAATGCGAAACAAGTGGAAACGCAAACGTGTCGCGCCCGCCGTCCAACGCAAACTCGCCAAACTACTCCAACCCGGCGACGTAATTATCACGCGTCATGATGACGCCGCGTCTAATCTGTTCCTGCCTGGATTCTGGCCACACGGAGCACTTTATGTCGGGACCCAAGCCCAGCGTCAAGAGCTGGATACCGAGGGTGCGACCTGGAAGAATAAATGCACCGGCGACAACTGCGTACTGGAAGCCAGAAAAGACGGCGTCCTGTTTCGACCATTGCACGACACACTTAACGTCGACGCCTGTGTCGTTCTGCGCCCAAAACTAAAGAACGAGCAAATCGTGGAAGCGATCACGCGCGGGATGACTCATCAAGGCAAGTGTTATGACTTTGAATTCGATTTCCGACGTTCCGATAAACTTGTCTGCACCGAAGTCATCTACCGATCCTATCACGGAATCGGCGACATGGAGTTCGAGCTCAAGAAAAGAACCGGACGAGTTTGCCTCTCAGCAGAAGACCTTCTCGACTACGCCGTGGATGGAAAGTTCTTTGAGGTCCTGGTCGTTTACGGCGCCGACGGAAACAGATTTGTGACCGGCGACCGGGCACAACCGGCCTTAATCGCGAGCTATCAAACCAAGCGTTTGTAGTTCGGGACTTTTGCACGAGTCAAGCTCCACAGCGTCGTAACGAAAGGTGAAGGCAGGATATAAATGATAAATAAGATGTTGTGACATCATTTCAATCATGTTTATCCTGTCCAAAACCATTGACCCGTTCGACGATCCACAAGACCGCGACCGTCCAAGCCGTACATCCCGAATAGCTTGACCAATTCCTCTACCAATCAATCAGGTTAAGGCGGACGTAAAGGCCGGGCATCACGCAATCAGCTTGCAAATTTCTTTCGTCGATAAACCCAAGAGTCTGTGTAATTAATGGTTTTTCGCGCAGAAATACGGGCCAAGGAGTTCAGAGGCGTTGCAGGGTTTTCCTTACAACTCGATTCGAGGCACCGATTGGTGGGCCGGCAGTTTGAAATTGTCGGCTTGGACCACTTTATGCGCCACAATAACATGCTTGCTGACCGTCATGATTTGTTCAGCCGACGCGCCTGCGCAAACAGAATCTGATTTTCGCTCGCCTGAAATTCCCGCACTCCGTTCGCTTGGTGGGCGACTGATCAGTGCTCCGACGACTCCGCAAACTACATTGCAGTCGATAGCACAAGAAAGCCCTCCGCGCAACCAAACCCCACTTGGCAGCAATAGAAGAGAATACCAATTCGGTTCAAAATCTGCCGGCGAGTTTCGTGAACGACTACCGCAACAGGAAGCCATTGAGTTTTCCGGGGATCTGGCTGTCGAGCAATTGAATGCTCAGTTGAGGCAGCCAGATTCGAACATCAAAACCGACCCTAACTTTAACGGCTTCACCCCCCGCAGCTCCGATTCGCTCGAGAACCAAAAAGGTTCGTTTGCTAACGATGCGTTTGATTCGGAAGCACTCAAAAGTGGCATCGCCGAATTCTTCAAGAGTCAGTCTGGAGACTTCGAATCCGGTGACGATTCGCTGGAACAACTTCCCCCAGCGATGAATGAAACAGAAGACGGCGGACAACGAAGCGATCAAATCATCCAACGATTCCCCAATGGCAACAAACGAATCGTCCGCACGGTGGCCCAAGACGATAGCGGCAACTTCAGCAACCACGGTCCCTGGGAAGCCTTCGACTTGAAAGGCAACAGTGTCGCGGCAGGTGTCTTCAAACGTGGAGTCATGCAAGGCCAGTGGCGACGGCAGCACGCCAGTAGAGAAGGGGGCTTGTTCGCAACCGAGCCATTTAATCTTTTTCAAGGCCCGTATCTTTCGGTCGCGAATTTCAAAGACGGAAAGCTCGACGGGATCTGGACAATTTACGATCGATTCCGAAGCAAGATCTTTGAGATCACATACACCAAAGGCGTTCGCAACGGGACCGCGACCTGGTGGTATCCCAACCGGGCCAAAATGCGCGAAGCAACCTTTAAAGACGGACTTCTTAACGGGATGATTCTCGGTTGGGACGACGCGGAAAAACTGACTCGTCGTGAAGAGTACGTTGACGGTCGTCGGATCGTTCGTAACGTAACTTTCTATCGCCCCAAGATCCCCAAACAGGAAGAGTTCTACCTCGACTCAAAACTCGAACCCGAAGGCGAAGACAATTGGTGGGACGCCAAACCTACGCCTTACCTCCCGCGCGGCAGCAAAGTCCAGAACGGCGGTGCGGCTCAGTGGTACGAAAACGGGCAGCTCAAACATCAAGGACAATTCAAGGAAGGCCAGCCGGTAGGTCGGTTTGTCTGGTGGCACGCAAATGGCAACAAGAGCATCCAGGGACTGTATGTTGAGGGTATGAAGAACCGGACCTGGACCTGGTGGCACCCAAACGGAATGAAGAAAACCGAGGGTGCGTACAAGGACGATCAAGCCATCGGGGTATGGCGAGCTTGGTATGCAGACGGATCATTGCGTAACAGTGAGAATTTCTCACTCGAAACAGACGGCACTCCTAACAAAAACGAACTCAACAACGAAGCCGAAGCAACTGAAGCAGAATTGAATCAACCGAGGGACTCCGGAAAGAGCGTCATCGTGCCCGATGGCTCCGACGGCTCGGTAGGCCAATCCTCGGAAGAACTTCCCCAACCGCTTGAGGAAATACCTGAAATGGAATCGGACCCTGTCGCAGACATCGAAGGCCACGATTTCGGGGACTCAAAAACCGATATCGATAGCGATGCGTTTCGTGATCCAATCAACCCTCGGGACATTGATCCATTTGGGGAGCTAGACATCGACTCCCAAGAAGACGGCACGATCCCGGAAGAGTATTTCAAACAACCCGAAAGCAATTTGTTCCGAGCACCCAAGATCCACGACGACCCGCAAAAGTCAAAGGGCCAGCCGGTCAGTGATCCGTTCGGCGACCAATTGTTCCAGTCGCCAGGCCCTCAAGATCTGACGACCAAGAATCCGAAAAACTCACTGCGTCGGTGAATCATTCAACGATTTACAGAATGTCTACCAAGCAATTCAGTTTTGTCGACGTTCATTCAGGCTGTTGGGGGATGAAGTAGGATATAATCCCAACCCGTTATTAAAATACAAACGAGTCCTGCCCCTGACCGATGCTGGAGTGACTTTGATGCGATCCAAATTTCTTGTGCTGTCGAGCGTGTTTCTGTCGTTTGTGGTTCTGCTAAGCGCTTGTTCGAAAACTCCGGTTGCCGAACGGAATCAACCAGAAACCAAGACACCAACAGATGCTTCGTCCAAAACTGCCGAGACGAACGGAGCAACCGACGCTCAATCCAACGCGAACACCAGTCAGGCATCTGATTCGGTTTCTACAAATACTGGGACTTCCGAAGCAGCGGCGACTGCAGAAGCGAAACTCGCCAAGAAAACTGAGGCCGCAGAATCAGGGCTCGCCGACCTGGATGAACAATTTTCGGCCGCCGTAAAAGAATGGCAAGCGAAATTCCGAGCCGCCAAAACCGCCCAAGCCCGCCAAGCAGTTCGGGGAGAAAGCCCACTGGACGAGTATGCGAAAAAGTACCTTGAGCTGGCGGAAAAATTTGCGGGAACCCCAGTGGCTTCAAAATCGCTTACCATCGCGATGCAGCGAGGTAAAGAAGAAACGAAGCTCCAAGCTTCAAACCAAATGCTGGAGCTGGCCCAAATGGACTCCGGCACTCCCCAAGCTGAAGAAATGTTGCTCTCGATCGCCGCAGATGGCGACGACGAGTCGAAACTCAAAGCCTCACAGGTTCTCGCTGATCTGGTAACCGAAGATCCCGAATCGGAAGTCGCCCAAAGATTGGCGCCGCAAGTTCTCCAAATCAAAGGAAATTCTCCCGGCAAAGAGCAAGTCGCCGAAGCACTCCTTGGCCGCGCTGACAAAGACATCCGCTCCAAAAAAGCTCTGGAACAACTGGTCAACATCGCGTCCCAAACCAGTGGTCCAACAAAGACTGCCGCTCTATCGAGAATTGGCGAACACCATCTCCAGAGCGACAGTATTCTCGACGTCATCAAAACAGTCACGTCAAGTCGTCAACCGGACCAAGCAGCCGAGCAGTGGCTCAAAGAAATTTGTCGCAAATCTCCCAGCGCTACTGTTAAAGGGACCGCGGCGATCGCTTTGATAGACGTTCTCGATCGGCGAGAAAATTACCGTAGTTTTTATTCTTCAGCCGACCAAGAAACACGCAGCGAGCTTGACGAAGACCTCTTGGCGTACCTTGATGCTGAGCCAGATGCTGGTGAGCTGGACCTGATCGAATCGACGCTTGACGGTTACGTGAGCGACAACGAAACACTGCTTGAGACAGCCAAAAAGAAACTGTTCGTCGTCAAGTATTTATCAGTCGGCAAAGTCGCTCCAGAGATTACCGGCGCCGACATCGATGGTGTTGATTTCTCGCTCAGCGAGTACAGAGGAAAGGTCGTGTTTCTTGATTTCTGGGGAGACTGGTGACCTCCTTGCCGGGCTATGTACCCTCACGAGCGGTCGCTCGTACGAAAAATGGCGGACAAACCTTTTGCGATCATCGGCGTTAACAGCGACGGTGACTTGGACAAGATTCGTGCAACTTCGGCTAAGAAAAATATCTCTTGGCGTAGTTTTTGGAACGGTGAAAAAGGAACCCGGGGTCCAATTTCTAAGAAGTGGCAAATCTCCGGCTGGCCCTCAACCTTCTTGCTCGATAAAGACGGCGTAATTCGGTACAAGAATTTGCGCGGTGAAGCGTTGGACAAAGCGATTGAAGAATTGATGGAAGAGATGGGCGAAAAAGTCAAACTTGTCGGTATCGACCACGAAGCCGAAGACGCAGCAGCAATGGACGCAGCAGCAAAAGCCGAAAAGGAAAAACCGAAAGCTGACAATGCAGAAGCGGAGAACGAGGAAGGGAAAACCAAATCCGCAACTAAGGATGGCGAATCCAAAGACAGCGAAGCCAAAGAGAAAGATGGCAAAGGGGAAGAAGCAACGGCTGACGCCCAAGCTGCCAAGCCAGATCTAGAAGGATCCAAGTGCAAATAAGCAGTTGCAGAAAAATCAGATACAGAAGAAGCACCTGCTGCGACTGAGGAACCCATAACTGAAGAACCTGTCGCCGAGAAACCTGCGGCTGCTTAGGAGCAAGTTTTTCAACGGCCTCGCCGGCGCCAAGCTTTAAACTTTCCGAAGCTGATCAATTTTTTGCCCAGCTAATTCATCTAGCAGTTTAACGTGTTAATTTTTTACCAGTTTAACTTGTAACTTATCACCAACCACGGCACGCAATTTAGCGTCCAGCGGTTCTGTTCGACCAAAAACATCTATGCGAGGATTTTACAAATCCCTGCAATGATCCTCCAAGACAAAAAATGGCATTTCTCCCATTATATTGGCTTGGTTTTTTCGGTGCACAGTATAGCCAAATGACATTGGCTTCTTTTCGGCAACGAACTAACCTGCCATCGCCTCAACATTAGAAAGCTCTCTTGAATAGACCTATTTCAATCGGATTCGTCTTCATAACGACCCTTGGTCTGGCATTGGTCTCGTCAGCAAGCTCGGACGAAATCAGCTTTGCGCGGGATGTACTTCCGTTGCTTTCAGATCGCTGCTTTCACTGTCATGGACCAGACGAGGAAAACCGAAAATCCGGTTTACGACTCGACGTCGAAGAGTCAGCCAAAGAAGTGATCACCCCCGGGGATCTAGATGACAGCGACGTGTGGCATCGAATCATCAGTGATGACGAAGGCGAACTCATGCCGCCGCCGGACTCGCATCGCAAACCGCTGACCGAACCAGAACGCGAGATCATTCGCAAGTGGATTGAGGGCGGTGCCAAGTGGGGCAAGCATTGGTCATTCGAAAAAATCGAACGGCCCGAAGTGCCCGCAGGAGAGAAACATCCGATTGACGCTTTCGTGTCGCAACGTCTGACCAAGGAAGGCCTCAAGTTCGCCCCGGCTGCC
>CALJOA010000014.1 GCA_937981585.1 uncultured Pirellulaceae bacterium
CCCTTACTTTGTAGCGGTGGAGCGCAAGCTCCCCGGTTTTATTCAAGCGGAACTCTGAGAAACCGGAGGGCTCGCGCCCAAACGCTACAATTTTGCAGGCGAAGTAAGGGCCATTGGTCTAGCACGCCGCTCTTCTTCAGCGAACCATCTGTTCCCCGCCGTGTCGAAACTCGGACGACATCATCGGTTTTCAATCTCGGGTAGTGGAATCAGACCAAATAACTAAAATCTTGGCTGAATCCTCGACCTCAACATTCACGTCAGCCAACACATCATCAGTTGCGGCCGGCAGAAACAACTTCACAATGAACAAGCCCGACCAAAAGCGGAAAATTCTCGTCACCGCTGCATTGCCATACGCCAACGGACCAATTCACCTGGGCCACATGGTTGAATTCATCCAGACTGACATCTGGGTCCGTTTTCAAAAACTTCGTGGACACGAATGCCTGTTCCCGTGGTCTGACGACACCCATGGCACCGCGATCATGATCCGTGCCCGCGCCGAAGGTCGCAGCGAAGAAGAAGTCATCGCCGAAGCCGACGCCGATCATCAACGTGATTTCCAAGGCTTCCAACTCCAGTACGACAACTACGGCAGCACACATTCCGATGAGAATCGGCAGGTTTGCGGCGAGATTTGGAAAACCCTTCGCGATGCTGGCTTGGTGAAAGAAAAAGACGTCGAGCAACTGTTCGACGTGGAGGCTGGTACGTTTCTGGCCGATCGTTTCGTCAACGGCACTTGTCCTGAGTGCAAGCGAACTGATCAAGCCGGTGACAACTGCGAGTGCGGGCACACTTACTCGCCAACCGAACTGATCGATCCGGTCAGCGTCCTGTCGGGAACGACGCCGGAAATCCGCTCGGCCAAGCACCTGTTCATTGAACTCGAACAGCTGCATGATTTCCTGCGCCAGTGGACGCAGTCTGGCGAACATCTGCAACCCGAAGTCGCGAACTACCTCAAAGGCCATTTCCTTGGCGATCCCGACAGTAAAGAAGGCGCCAAAGAACTGCGAGATTGGGACATCTCGCGCCCGGCTCCGTATTTCGGTTTTGAAATTCCCGATAGTCCCGGAAACTATTGGTATGTTTGGTTCGACGCGCCCATTGGCTACATCGCATCGACACTACAGTGGTGTAAAAAAAATGGACAGTCTCTCGACAACTGGTGGAAGAACGATGCCGCCGAAATTCATCACTTCATCGGCAAAGACATCACGTACTTTCATACGCTTTTCTGGCCGGGCATGCTCAAAGCCGCTGGGTACAGCTTGCCAACCAAAGTTCACGTTCACGGTTTCCTGACCGTCAACGGCGAAAAAATGTCCAAACGAAAGGGCACCGCATTCAAAGCCGCGACGTACCTGAAACATCTCAACCCCGCAGCCCTGCGTTACTACTACGCTTCGAAACTCGGATCCAAACTCGATGACATCGATTTGAACTTCGAAGAGTTCACCACCAAGGTCAACGCGGACCTGGTCGGCAAAGTCGTTAACTTGGCTTCGAGAAGCGCCAAATTCGTCAAAGACGTTGGGCTTTCAGAAACGTATCCCGATGATGGCGGCTTATTTGAATCCGCCGCTGCAACTGGCGACGAGATCGCAGCAGCCTATGAGAACTGTGAATACAACAAAGCAATGAGGCTGATACTGGAGCTGGCCGACCGAGCCAATCCTTACGTGGAGAACGCCGAACCGTGGAACTTAAAGAAAGATCCGGAAAAGGCCTCCGAGTTGCAAGACGTTTGCACCGTCGCTTTAAACCTGTTCCGTCAATTGGTGATCTACCTCTCGCCGGTGCTGCCGGACTTGGCCGAGAAGACTGGTGCATTACTCAACGACCCGATCGTTAGCTGGGATCAATCAAAAACTCCGCTTACCGGAACAACAGTCTCCAAATTCAAACACATGATGAAACGAATCGAAGAAAAGGACGTAAAGGCGATGGAAGAAGAAAGCAAGGCCGAAGCAGAAGCCGCAGCTGCAGCAGCGCAAACAGCCGCAACTGCCGATCAGTTCAACGACAGTGGACAACCGATGATCGACGAACCGATGGCAGAAGAGTGTACGATCGACGATTTTATGAAAGTCGATTTACGTGTCGCTCGGATCGTCAGTGCAGAACACGTAGAGGGTGCGCGGAAGTTGCTCAAACTCACGCTCAGTCTCGGCGGCGACCATCGGAAACAGGTCTTCGCCGGCATCAAAGCGGCTTATGAACCCGAAACTCTTGTTGGCCGGCAAGTCGTCATGGTTGCCAACTTGAAACCTCGGCAGATGAAGTTCGGTCTGAGTGAAGGCATGGTTTGCGCAAGTGGTCCAGGCGGTGAAGAAGTATTTCTTCTCAGCCCTGACGATGGCGCCAAACCTGGCCAGCGCGTTCATTAGAATCGGTAGCTGGGGCGAGGAGCCTACCGTGGAATTTTGTTAAGTTTGCCTGCTAACACGACTCAAAAGAAGTGCTTGGCAATTGAACTTACACGTCGATTCCCTCACCCCCAGCGCCTCTCCCACGAATTCGGGTACGGCCTATCCAATTGTTTAAGGACTACATCCGAATTCGCGGGAGAGGGGAGCAAGTGATTTTAGGATGGATGAGCTTCACTTGGATGGCCCACATTCTGCAGAAAATCGAGAACGGCCTGGCCAACGGCTGATGGAAAGTAATTACCGTAGTTTGCACGGCTTGCCGCTCAGGTTCATTGCGAGAAACGTTTGATGAGTTTGCTTTCCCGGATCGCCGACCGACTGATCCTGCATCCGACGACGCATGACATCGATACCCAAGACAAAGAACGTATCTGGATCGAAACCGGGTCGGGCAAAGTCGAAGCATGGATCGTCCGTTCACCTCGGTCCGTAGCGGCCACCGCGAAAACAACCAAACTTTTATTGCTCAAGTTCCCGGGCACGGGCGGTCGAGCCGAACGCGCCGGCGCCTTTCCGGCGCAACTTTGGCCAGACTTTGAAACCGAGACATGGACGATCAACCATCGAGGATATGGTGGAAGTAGCCCGCCGGCTTCGATACAGAACTTCACCGAGACCTGTGACGCGTTCTGGGAATCAGCGCTTCAACAATTCCCCAATCGCAAAGTCGTCCTCTACGGCAACAGCCTCGGATGCATTTCGGCGCTTTATCTTGCCGCAAGACATTCGGCCGCAGGGTTGTTTCTTCGGAATCCCCCCGCGCTGGCTCAAATGATTGCCACCCGGCCTCGCTACACGCGGTGGAGTTTCGGATTTTCAAAGCTGATTGCCAACCAGGTTCCAGATCAGCTTGACTCCGTCGCTAATGCAGCAAACTGCCAGACGCCGTGCTTGTTTGCTTGTTCTGAAAAGGACACCGTTATTCCGCCTGAGTACCAAAACATGGTGATCGATTCGTATCAGGGTCCCCATCGGAAGTTCATAATCGAAGACGCCGACCATGCCGACTCCATCCCCGACCATCAACAGGAAGATTTCCTTTCGGCCATCCAATGGCTTGGCGAACAAATCAAAGGCTGAGCAGGAAGACGTTTTTTTTTAGCGTCCATCAGCGTTCATTAGCGGTTCCAAACTACTTTGCCATCGCCATCAGCTCTTCCATCAGCGATTCGGGGAACAGCGCGAAACTGTACTCCCTCGAATTAAGCACCGCCGACTTTCGAAGGTCGCCAGCAATTGCCGCGATCTTACTTGAAATCTCGGCGAAGCTGGGAGTCGTAAACGGCTGCAACTGCTGATTGGCCAAGTTGATCGCCAAATGACGGGCTTTAGCTCGCTGACCTGAGTTCTTACCGCTGATCCATTCGGCTTTGCGGTCAATGATGGCTTGGACCTCGGGAGTGGCTGATTCGATTTTGGTCTCAGGGTGAAACTCAACCTCTCTTCGCAGTTGTCTCAACGCCAGCAAGTCGTCTCGCCCAGGCAACTGGAATTCATTCTCGATCTTCAACGTCGCTGAAATGGTCATCATCGACGGCGGTTGGCAATCGAAGAAACGATTCGCTATTTGATCGGTAAGCTGGTCGTATTTCGCACCGCCGATTCCATGGATAAACAGATCACTCAGCACCAATCGGCAGAACATCGTGGTAACGAGCGCCCGTGGTCGGATGGCAACTTGATCACCAAGCCCACGAAACTGCGGCACAAAATTCGCAAGTTCAATCCTCGTCTCCCAGCCTTCACGGTCAGTCAGTCCGATATTCTTGCGAGAGACCTTGACGAACAACCTTTTCCGATGCGGACTGTTGCGATGCCAAATCCAAAACGGACTCTCCATCCAACCGTTTTCTGTAATCAACTCCGGAACTGGATGGGCACTGCTGCGAATCTTGTGAACGGCTCGATACTCGGCCAAAGCCACGTTATACGCAGAATGAAATCGCTCGATCTCGACCAGAATCGATTTGACAAAAACTGCGAACGCTTCCGTTGTTGAAATCTGGCTGACAGGAACTTCCAGCGTCCTGAGCCCGGCATTGTTCTCAAGCCGATGACGTCCGATCGCAATCGTTTCTCCCAGCAACGACGCCGGACCTATCGACTTTTTGCGATTTTGAATCTGCTTCCAAATCAAATTCGCAATCGGATTCTCAACCAACGGAGAGATCGCCAACGACGCTCGATCAGGAAACGAAAGAAAGTAATCAAGGTCTTCGATCTTGCGATTCTCAAACGGAATATTGGGACCGGAAGCAACCACCGGAATCGTCCCAACACTGACCGACCCGCCACGGTCATGCTTGCTTTCACTTCGGTCAATTGACGGATATCGAATCGCTGTTGAACCACAAACATCATTGTCAACAACCAGATTGATCGCCAAACAATTGCACTGCTGAGCCACCGCCGAGAGAGCGAAATTCTTGAACCAGACGCCGGGATGAAAAAGCTCTGGCTGATGCCCAGACATGACAACCTGTTCCGTCGATCGACTGCTCAGATCCACGTCGAGATACCCGCCGGTGTACTTTCGCGCCAGCTCAACCAATTCCCGTCTGCCAGATTCCTGAAGCGACTTTAAATCGAAATCGCCAATCTGAGTTTGAGCCGATTGCTCAATGTGATTTAGATTGGCGCGCCACAACTCCTCTACAGAATTCAGTGGCGGTAGTTGCAAACTCTGACCGTGCTCGGTCGGTACGCGCAAGCGACGATACTTGATCGAAGAAAGTTCGATGTCCAGATTCCCGGATTTAACCAATTCGCATTTGTTTGAGCTTTTCGCAGTCGCCTGGAAGCGCCGCAAACGCCTTGTTCATGACATCGTAATAGTACTGAAGACGCGTTTCAGGATTGTCGAGCTTTTCCCCGAACGAGCGGTTCTCATCGAGATAAATCCGCGGAACCGCAACCTCGACAACCGAGAGCTTGTTACAAGCCGCCTGCACCCAAAGCTCCAGCGGCATCGCATATCCGGTCTCAGTCAAATTCAGTTTACTCAGGCAAGCGACACGATACGCCTTGAATCCGCAAAACGCATCGGACAACTCAAACCCCATACGCTTGTTCAGTGTTTGAGTGACTTTGAAATTGATCAGTCGACGCTGTTCAGGCGGCGGTGAGTCTTCGTCAAACGATTTCAAATACCGACTGCCCGATACAATATCGGCGTTAGTTTTGTTGATCTCTTTGACGAAATCCTGAATCCGTTGTGGTTCATGCTGGCCGTCACAATCAATCGTGATCAAGACATCATACTGATGCTCCACGGCGTAACTAAACGCGGTCGTCAGCGCCGCACCGTAGCCTTTATTTCCATCATGGTTGATGAGAATAATATCATCACGCTCAGCAAGTAGCTCTGATGTACCATCGGTCGATCCGTCATCAACAACCAGAATCTCGTCACAATATCTGGCGACTTCGTCGAGGACCTCATTGACCGATCCGACTTCATTGAAGACTGGTAGCGCGACAATGTGTTTACACTCTGATTTGGGTGATGTCATATTGATATCGCAAAGCCTGTTTAAATCATCAGCGGATCCTTGCCGCCGTTTGCAAGCTCTATTCTAGATCTACCCAATTTCAGGTCAACGCAGATCGTGACGCGTGGAAGAACAAAGGCTGGATTCTAGCGACCAACTTAGAATTTCACCGGAACGCTACAAAGAGTTTGCATTGTTGACGCCGGTTTAACGTCAACCGACGTCACCAAGTGCGATAGCTTTCACAGTGTCGAAATATCAGATCAAACCCATTCCAATGGGTCGGACTCTTGATCACTTGCCCAAACTTCAATATCCGAGAACTTGCTGGCAATCCGATCGGATAATGCCTCAACGGCAAAACGTTCACTGGCATAGTGACCAAGCAGCACCAACGAGATCCCGTTTGCTTTCGCTTCAAGACAGGTGTGAAACGTCGCTTCTCCAGTCACAAAAGTATCACAATGAGCTCGTCGGGCTTTCTCCAAAAACGAACCGCCGCTACCGCAAGCCACCGCGACCAGCTCAACAGAAGCGTCGAGGTCACCGACAACATGCAGGCCGTCCATTGCGAACTCGGATTTGATTGCGTCGATAAACGATCGCAGGCTCGGTCCAGATTCATGTTTTCCGATTCGCCCCGCACCAAGTCCAGCCGGATCGTCCACAACTGGAACCAGCGGGGTCAACTCGGTCAGTCCGATTTTCTGACCAAGCGTCTGATTGATGCCTTCACTGGCTGAATCGAATCCGGTATGAGGACTGTAAATTGAAACTCCAGCTCGGACCAAATCCCACAGCAATCTCGACGGAACGGTTTCGGTGGTCAATCGTTTGAGTGGCCGAAAGGGAAGCGGATGATGTGAGACGATCAAGTCGACGTTCTTCTCGATGGCTTCACTGGCACTCTCGGGAGTGACAGTCAGACAAGTCATCACTTTTTGGGCTTCTATTTTCGGATCACCGACCAGCAACCCAACATTGTCCCAGTCTTCGGCCAAACGAGTGGGGGCAAAAGAATCCAGAAATCCGCAGACTTTTTTGATCGTCGTCATGAAACTCTCGGTTGTAGGAACTCTCAGCTATTGGAAGGAATTCGCTGAGGAACTCTCAGTTATATTTCATTTCCGAACTCTTGAGCGTTTTGGCGCTAGCCATAGTTGAGTGAAAGAGACCCCGGGCTCTAGTGCTCAAACGGCTCAGCAATGCGCTGTTTGACAGGCAAGATGCGCAAGATACCTATCCCACGCTCACGCTCCACGCGGCATACTCGAAAACGTGTTACGTTGTAGAATACCAGTCTGACGGGAAAGTGAAACCGACCAAATTCAAAATGCAATGCTAGAACTCAAAACCGCAATCCGACTTGAAAGCCTCCGCCAGCCCTTCAAAAAAGCGCTCGTCACGGCTTCGAGACTCGGCGCCAACGGAGTCGAAATCAATGGACAGACGACCCTTCGACCGGCTGAAATGTCGCGGACTGCGGTTCGCCATTTGCGAAAGATGCTTTCGGATCTGAATTTGAAGGTCTCCGCGATCCACTTTCCGACTCGGCAAGGCTACGGCGTGGCTCAGGATCTTGACCGGCGAATCGACGCGACGAAATCGGCGATGACCATGGCCTACGAACTCGGCTGCAACATCGTGGTCAATAGAATCGGGATGGTCCCCGCCGACCCAATGCATCCTCAATGGACAACGCTGGTTCAAGCCCTGACTGATTTGGGAAACTTCAGCCAAAAGTCAGGTGCCTGGCTGGCCGCGCGGGCGGGCTCTGAAGACGCTGAAACACTCAATCAGTTGATTGATTCGCTTCCAATGCATTCACTGACCGTCGATTTTGATCCTGGCGATTTCCTGATCAACGGCTTCGACGTCAATGAGTCCATGAAAACGCTTGGCTCACACGTGACCAGTTTTCGAGCTCGGGATGCGGTGCAAGACCTTTCGCAAGGCCGAGGAGTCGAAGTGCAACTTGGTCGCGGCAGCGTCGACTGGGCTTTTCTACTTGGGACGCTTGAAGAAAATGACTACAAAGGCTACCTAACGATCCAACGAGAAACTGAGGAAAACTCAATCGTGCAATGCGGAGAAGCGATCGAGTACCTGACGAATTTGTTTCGTTAGGAAGTGTTAAGTAATGTTTGGGAGATCTTTGGCGGTGCTAGATCATTTACAAGTTTAATCGCCATTCACATAGCGGAACGGCGCAAGCCGTCCGGCTCTCCCCTCCTGGTTTTTTCTGTGTCCTCTGTGCCTCTGTGTTTTAAAAACTATCAAAGAAAATTATGAAACACTGAGGCACGGAGAACACAGAGATTCGGTTGTTACAACGGAGTTAACACACCCTGTATCTTCGTGATCATCGTTCAATGAGCGATCACGCCCAGACTGTCTTATTCGGTTCACCCGGTAGCTCTTTGACGAAGCGGGGAACAGCATAGCCGGGCAGGGCGGCCCGCATTTGTTTAATCAACTCGATTCCTCGCTCTGGTGAAACTTCAAAATGCGAAGTCCCGACGACTTGATCAAGTTGATGAAGATAATAAGGCAACACTCGAAGCTCCAACAAACGTTGGCTGAGCTTGATCAAAGCCTGCGAATTGTCATTGATTCCACGCAGCAACACTGACTGGTTGAGCAGCATTACACCGGCCGTTGCCAATCGCTCAAGTGCATCGGCAACGGATCCGTCCAGCTCCTTAGCATGGTTGGCATGAATCACCATGATCAGTTGCAAACGCGACTGTGCAAGCAACTCAATCAAACCGTCAGTCACTCGCGCCGGAATCATGATTGGCAGACGCGTGTGAATCCGCAAACGTTTCAAATGTGAAATCTCGCCAAGCGCATCAACCAAATCGGATAATTTTGCGTCCACGATCGTCAGCGGATCCCCGCCGCTCAAGATGACTTCTTCAATCGAATCATCGGCGGCAATCTCATCGATCGCTGGTTGCCATTGAGCCATCGAAGTCGGCGACTCCTGATAGGGAAAGTGACGCCGGAAACAATAGCGGCAATGAACGGCACACGCACCAGTCGCAATCATCAAGACGCGGCCTTGGTACTTCTGCAGCAAACCGGGCTTCAACGTTGCAGCAGACTCTTCCAATGGATCGACTGAAAAATGCTCTGGCGATTGGTCTTCGCCCGCAACAGGCAAAACCTGGAGCAACAGCGGGTCGCTTGGATTCTCTGGCTCCATCCGATCCAGCAACGCCAACGGGACAAACACCGGAAACTGAGCCGTTGCCCCAGAGGTCGCCTCGATGTCGACTTCGATCCGTAATCGCTCGCCCAGTGTTGCTAAATCGCGGATCGCCGACTTCATCTGCTGCTGCCAACTCTGCTGTTTCCACGCCTGTGGTGGGTCGTCCTGCGCTGATTGGGCTTCCGAAGCGGCGCGGACAGAATCTGAATTACTCGCTAGAATTGACATGCTTAAAGAATAGTCGTTTCGCCATGGGGTTCCAGTGGAGCAGGGCGATCGCGTTTTGAATCCTCCCACATTTTTAATCAGGACCAATCCAGTGGCGTACAAGGCAAGTGAATTCCGTAAGGGACTTAAAGTTCAAATCAATGGTGAACCCTATGTAATGACCAGCATGGAGTTCAAAAAGCCTGGCAAGGGAAGCGCACTCTACATCTGCAAGCTCAAAAACCTCCTGCGGGGAACGACGCTTGATCGAACCATGAAGAGTAACGACACACTTGAAGAAGCCGAAATCCTGGAGACCGACGTTCAGTTCCTCTACAAGCAGGGCGACAAATTCGTATTCATGGACAAAGAAAACTATGAGCAATATGAACTGTCCGCCGAACAGATCGGGGACGACTGGAAGTATCTCAAAGACAACATGGATTGCCAGATGACTTTCTTTGGCGGCAACCCGATCATCATGACTCCGCCCAATCACGTCGAACTAAAAGTCGAGTACTGCGAGCCTGGTGCCAAAGGCGACACGTCAACCAATGTTCGTAAGCCAGTAAAAGTCGAAACTGGGGGCGAGTTTCAAACTCCCATCTTCGTCAATGAAGGCGACGTTATCAAAATTGATACGCGAACCGGCGACTATGTCGAACGTGTTAAGCAGTAGTCCTACTTAAGCCTGCTACACAATTGGCTACGAACTCGCGATTGTGCCCAGAGCCAGGTATTTCTCTTTTCTTCCGAACCACAGATCGACTCGACTATGAAAGTTCAATTTTGGGGTGCTGCTCAAACCGTTACTGGATCCATGCATTTGGTCCACCACAACGGCAAGAAAATCCTGCTTGATTGTGGTCTTTATCAAGGCAAGCGAAAAATTGCGTTTGAGAAGAATCGGAAGCTCCCTTTTGATGCCAAAGAAGTCGATGCGGTTGTGCTTTCCCACGCGCACATCGATCACTCGGGCAACCTGCCTTCATTGTACAAGTCCGGTTTCCGCGGCCCGATCTATGCGACCTCTGCTTCGCGCGATCTGGCTGCGATCATGTTGCTCGACAGCGCCAAGATCCAGACCTACGACGTAAAGTACGTCAACAAGAAGCGAAAGAAACAAAAGAAGAAGCCGTTCCAACCGCTGTACGAGCAACCCGATGCGGTCAACACGCTGCGACACTTTCGAACCGTTGAGTACGATCACCTGTTCCAGATTTTCGATGGAGTCTCAGTTCGTTTTCACTTCGCCGGTCACATGCTCGGGGCGGCAATCGTGGAGTTGGTGCTCGACTCCGAGCAACCCGGTGGCAAACCGACTCGTCTCGTTTTCAGTGGCGACGTCGGTCGCCCAGACATGCCAATTCTGCGTGACCCAAAAACTGTAGACGGTGTAGATTACCTGATCATGGAAGCCACCTACGGCAATCGGATTCACCCGGAGGGCGGCGACGCGAAGAAGACGCTTAAAGAAGCCGCCGAATCAATTCACAAGTCGGGCGGCAAGTTGATCATTCCAGCTTTTTCAGTCGGTCGAACTCAGGAACTGGTTTATCGCCTCAATCAACTGTTTGAAAGCGGCGAACTTCCCAAGATCGAAGTCTTTGTCGACAGTCCGCTGGCCGTTAACTCGACCGATGTGTTTCGCAAGCACGTCGAGTGTTTTGATGATGAGATGGTGGACGCCATTCTTTTGGAAGAAGACGAGGACCCGCTTAACTTTGGCGGCCTAACTTACATTCGTAGTAGCGACGCGTCCAAGGCACTCAACCATTACAGCAAACCGTGCATCATCATCAGCGCATCGGGGATGTGCGAAGGTGGCAGGATTCTGCACCACTTAAAGAACAACATCGAAAAAGAAAATACGATGGTTCTGTTTGCGGGATACCAAGCCCCTCACACATTGGGGCGGATCCTGCTCGATGGCACTCTTGATCGTGTCAAGATTTACGGCCAGGAATATGAAGTCAAAGCCAACGTCTGCAAGCTTCAGGGCAGCAGTGGTCATGCCGACCAGAAAGAACTTCTGGATTGGGCTCAGGAAACGGCAGCCAATGGCGACGTTAAAAAAATCGCATTGGTCCACTGCGAACTCGATGCCGCGACCGAGTTCAAGAAGCAGTTGGAACTGCGTAAGCTTGGCCCTGTGTTGATCCCGGCATCAGGCGATGAAATGCAGATGGACGGGAAGTAACCCAAACCCACCTTCCGTGAGCCAAGCCACGCAAGCCGTAAAACGTGCTCTTTCGACTAGCGTTGCGCGGTCGCGTTTTGTGTTTTATACATTGCCTCCCGAGAGTTTATGTTTGACATTTATCAAACACGGGCTAGCCACACACTCTGTACTACTCACTGGGCAATTCGGCTTGCCGGATCACCGCACCGTTCTTTTCACTCAGAACCAGAATTGAGAACTTTTCAATCCCGTCGATCGGTCGGTTGCTCTGAGAAACGTAATCGAATCGTCCTCGCAGGTCGGTGTATCCGTCTTTGTGGAACCGAACCGAGCCGTCATGCATGCGAGCGTAGACTTTGACGTATGCCTTTGGAATCGCTTTGCCCGTCTCGTCACCTGTGACATGAATCTGGCCAAACTTTTCGATCGTTTGAACATCCAGCGAATGAGCAAAGTAAGGCTGCGATTTGGCTTGGTCTCCCGCCACGACCTCGATCAGAACATTCTTGTTCTTCATCTTGGGAGAAAGCTCAAACTCATGGACGCGTTTAGCAGAAGCCTTACCGTTGCCTTTTCCCTTCTTCGCACTCACCTTCTGCGTAACGTTCGGGCGAATCATGGAAAAACCGTCAAGACTGTCCTGAGCAAACGGACTTCGGCTGAACAACAGCTCGATATCCATTTCGTAGTAGTTAACGACAAACTCTGTCAAGTTCTGAAAATTCAGTTTGGCTTTTCCTGAAGCAATCTCAAACTCAAAACTCTGCGCGTTGGAGGCAAGCTCAGTCTGCCGTTGTTTGTTGTCGGTTTGGTCGACGGTCGTTGTTTCACCGCCTTTGATTTCATCAACCTGCGCCAAAATCTCCTGGAACCGCTTGCGCCAATGGTCGACGGGATAGTCTGCCCAGACGGCCGCTTTGGCTTGAGCGTCGTTGGGCTTCTCTCGATACAGATCAAGATAGGCATCACAGTAATCGTACTGCATCTCGCTGGGAATGTTCCCCTTGGCGACGTTCTCAAAATGCTCCAGTGCGGTTTCAATCCGATCCTGCAACAACATGTAGTACGTTACGACCAAGTGATCGTCTTCTGTCAATTCGCGACGGTTCGACAGGACGCTAAGCAGATTCTGGTACTGAGCGTAGAAGTTAGGATTGAGAATCTTTCGCTGCGGACCAAGCTGATGGGCGCGGTCGTTGATCAGTGGCCAGTACTCTTTGTGCTGATACCAGTTTCGAGCGATCGGGTCGATCGTCAGCAATTCTGATTTAAAGTACCGTCCACACCGAGTAACCAGTGGCGAAACATGAGTTAGATATTCCTTCAACGATTCGACATCATTGTGCATGACCGAGTACGACCACAGCGTGTGGTTGTAAACGTAGCGATTTCGCAGCATCTCGATGATACGCTGAAAGAACGCTTTATCCCGCATCCGAAACGCGATTTGATTCAGGTTCAAGCGAAGAACATTCTTGTCGTTGAGATACTCCAGCACTTGATCTTTAGTACCATTTTGAGAGACAAACTCCCACGATTCCTCATCGACTTCCGCAGGACGATCAACGACTTTGAAGCTTTGATCGGCCGCAACGGCGAGAACTTTTTCTTCAGCCGAAACGTGAGCCGGATAGTGACCAAACTCACCTGCGGTCGGGAAGTAAAACGCGTACTCAATCGTTTTAGTGCTGAATGCAGCCAGATCCATTTGAACGGTGCGTGTTTCCTGTGAACCGACACAAGGCACCGACCCAAGCGGAATTTGAATCAGTAGTTCAACCGCCCGTGGAGTCGAAGTCGGATTGGTCATCACGACTTGGGCTCCATAAAGCGTATGGGCCAGGAATTCATCCGAGATGAATTTGTCAAACCGAACTCCGTCTTCATACTTGAACCGATCGTTCTTTTGGAAGAAGTTCTCACTTACAAGAACGGTCGTATTGCCGCGATCAAAAATCGCGTCGCGGACCTGTTGGTGAAACGCGATCGACGGGCCACCAGCGGTCATCTTCATCGTGTTGTCGGCGTATTCAAACTTCTGCTCGGGCGATTTCAACGGAAGATCAAGCACCGAAAGCGCGAACATCATTTCGGTGAACGTGCGATGGGACTCCGAGAAATATGGAGACAGAAAATCTCCACCCTCGTGGTTGCTATAGTCTCGCCAGAACCGATTGATCTGAACCAACTGCGGTGTCTGCTGCTCGGGTTGCAGCTGGTAGTAGTTGTTCTCCATCCACAGTTTTGTCGGAGCCAGTCGTCGATACAACTGCTTGACTTCCTCTTCGAGTTTTTCAAACTCTTCGATATCAAAGTATGACTGAGTGGTATTTTCGGTGTAAGGAACACTGACCGTGTAGTTTTGAGTCACGCTCTCCGTATAAGGGACCTCAACCATGTAATTTTCAGTCGTCCCGTCAGCCAATGTTCTGGTCCGTCGTTCGGTCCTCATGCGCGTGACAGGCACACTACGCGTTTTCGTTTCGAGCCGAGTTTTGGTAACGGGTACCGTGCGGGACTTGTAGAAGCGATCGAAGGTCAAATTGTTCTTGGATCGTTCAAGCGATGACTGTTTTTTGTCAGACTTTTTCAACCCCTTTTGTTTCTCAGAAAGCACTCGGCCCGCGACTGCCCGCCCGTTGACCATTTCGATGCTCAACTCCTCCATGGCTTTCTCCGAGTCTTCGTAGTCACCATTCTCGCCATCGTTACCGTAAAATTGAGCAAACTTCTCGGCCGGTGGTCCTTCGACCATCCAATCAACTCCAGCTCCGCCACCAATCAAACCTCCGGCAGAACCACTGCTCACGGCGCCGCCATAAACCATTGCACCACCGCCCTGTTGGCCACCGCCAACTCCGCCGTATCCACCGCCAACGCCCCCGTATCCACCAGCCTTTCCTTGTCCGCGAGAGCTTCCCGGAGCCGTAACAGAAGGAGTCGCGGCCAAACCGGGTAAACCAGACTGACGCCCATCTCTGCCGTCGTTCCACCGGTTCCATCGGTCGCTCTCAAAATTATTACCGTCCATGCCCAAACCGCGGATCGTCGTGTCGTACAAAACATCAAACTGCGATCGGGTTGTTGGGGTGCAAAGATACGCCTCGTTGGTATTGCGGATGATGTCGACAGATTGGCCTTCAAGTCGCTGAGAAAGCAGGATTTTCTCGAACGCGTTGAGCCTGGCAAACTGCCACGGACTTGCGAACTGCGAAACGTCTTCGTCCAGCAACCACAAATCGAGAAACGTCTTGTCCCGTTTGTGTTTCAGATGTGGAGCCACCACGTTGCCAAAGAACTCGGAATCTTTCTGCATCAAAAAGTAGTTCAACTCGTGACACGCGTACTTGGAATAGAGTTTTTGCTTCTCATCAAGCGGCTTGTCCTCCCAGTCGAGAATGAAACTGAATCGCGACAGTTGGACTGAAGGGTTAAGCGTCTGAAGCAACTGAAACACGTCTCCAAGATCGTCGTATTGCTGGAACTTGGCCGAAACAATATCGTCGATCGAAAGCGTATCACCCTTTTTCAAAATCTCGATTTGTTTTGACTGAGAATAGTGTTTCGTCGGATCGAGCGCGTTGGCCAGCCGCGAATCTCGTGGCTTGAGCTTTTTGAGCGGCAAATTGACCGTCCGTTCGATTGTGTGGAATGCGTTGAGCGCGATGATGCGAACATGTTGATTCGGACCAAGCTTCTTCCTATCGATCGTAACGACGCCGTTTTTGCTGGGCTTGAGATTGGCCAGGAGAACTGCGCCTTCGCCAAGAAAATCCAGATTGGAATTGTCGGTGCTGCCGCCGGGGCCGGCTTGGTTGGCTCCGCCTCGGTTGGATTTTTTGTCGTCTGCGTTTCCGACTTTTCCAAAATCGTTACCCTTGGCGGCGTCCTGCGAATTGTTGCTCGTTGTTTGGACTTCCCATGGGTTAAGCAACAACGATGGACGTTCAAGCATGTTGCCCGGATACTTTTGGGCGTACTTGCGGCGGAGAATGTAAGCGTACTCGTCACCAATCTTTCGGCCTTCCATGTAAACCGAACGGCGCAACGACGGCTTGCGAATCCACGGTTCAAGGTCGGTGATGTTGGCGAACATGTTGTACGAATTGAACGCCGGCTGATACCGATTGCCAACGACGTGAACGCGGGTGTAGTCATCGAAATTCTCAAGCTGAATTCGAATTTTGGTTTTATTGGCCGAAACTTGAGAAACGTGAAGCGTCTTGCTCCCGCGGGACTCAAGATGACGGTGCTTGCCCACATAAACGCTGTCGGTCTGTGGACCATCGGTTACACGAATCTTGATATCGCGGTCAACGATGCCGTTGGCGACCTCCGGGTAAGTCAATCGCAAATCGTAGTCGCCTGGCTGAAGGTCAGAGATCGTAATCAAACCTTTGTCCACGCTTACCGATTCGAAAACGTCTTTGACAAATGTGCCGTTGCGGACTTCGAATATTGAAACGTTGTCTCGTGATCGCTTGATCACACCCGCAGGTGCCGGAATCTCAATCGCTTCACCCAGTTGAGCGTGAACGGTTCGATAGTAAGTCTGGTCTTGCTTGTGAATCATAAACGTCTTTGACCCACCTCCAGCCACATCGGCTTTGATGGTGGACACGTTTTTGAGATCGCCAAGCTCGATCAAGCCACGTTCATCTGATTGCAGCTCAACCACGATACTTTGCTGGAACAACGATGGCCTGATGCTTAGGACAACCGGCTGCTTGGGACGGACTTCGCCTGTCTTGCCCAGTACTTCAAGGAAGTAACCTCGCTCGGTTGGGACAAGGTGAATATCCTGAATCACCTCAGAACGGTCGATCATGTTGATCGAGTAACTTTGAGAAGCCGTCGCCGGATCCATGCGATTGTAGCTTCGGTTTTTGTAACGAGCGCTCAGCGACACGCGAAGGTTGGTCAGCCGCGGCGGCACAACAAACTCGCAGACCGTTTCTTCCTGCTCGGTAAATTCGAGCCCTTCAATAACCTTGGTGGTGTTGACACCGTCGAGGCTGGTCGAAACGACAGTTAGCTTTGCATCCTTAAGCATGCTGACAGGAACCGGATTGCCACCGACGATTTGTAACGACGGTCGAATCAGAACACGCGCGGTGTTGCTGCGAGTCAAATTCTCGCGATCAAGGACAAGTGCGGCTTTGAACTGATATCGCTCGGCAACATGATCGAACGTTTGCAAACAGCTGAACTGGCCCTGACTAATGATTGCGGGAACTCGCCCGGGCCGAGTCGAAAACGGAACCAGAATTTTCCCGTCCTCGTTCGCTTGGTAGCGTGCCCCACCAATCCAAAGATTCGCGTCCATCACCGAAGCTCCGGCTTGGTCGATAACGGTGAACAACTGGCCAACCGGTGTGACCTGACTGAACATCTGCAAACGGCCTTTGCGGATCAGCGCCCGACTGCTCTTGCCACCGGCGATGAAGTCAACAACATAAACGCCGTTACTCTTGATCTGCGGGAACTTGAATTCACGCTTGACGCGCAGCGCCGGCTCTTCGTCATATTTGAACGTCTCTTCAAAATTCGGCACCAATCCATCAAGGTTGATGTCGGTGTCGATCTCCTTTTTGTATTTTCGATAGTAGTTCGATGTATTGACTTCGAAGACTTTGACAATCAGATTCTCAACGTTCTTGAGATAAAGTTCGAGTTCAACGTTGTCATCGACAGCAAAAAACTCAGGGTTGGTTGAAAGGAATTCAACATCGACCCGGTTGAGAACGGCTTTGTACTCCTCTGGTGTCAGCTTCGAAGCCCATTGCTCGACGTCGCCGACACCGTTGAGGATTTTGACGATCGCAAATTGTCGCTTGAGGTAGGGCTCTCGAATGTACTGCTCGAAGTCCTTGAAGTCGGGAGAATCAAGCAGGAAATGATGCAGGTAGTCCCGCACCAACGGCTCGTCGTTGATGATCGGAAGGATGTAGCATCTCGCCGAATAGTCAGCCGACATGTTGACGATGTGACTGCGCGACTGGACGTTCTTGATAATGACTGGATTGATATAGCCGATGTTTCGCGGCAGCGCCAGATAAGCCATCAACAATTCTCGGTCGTACTTGCCTTCCCGCAAATCCAGCTCCAAACGTCGGTACAGGACGTTGGCTTTGAGCGAATTGAAATTCGGGTTGAGCGTATCGACGAACTTCCACAACCGCTCGAGATATTTGCGATTCTCGACAGGATCAGATCGCCAATCGACATCCTCTGATGGTAGGAGCTTGGAAAGGTAGATGTTGACGTAGTTGTTCTGCGTTTTTGATTTCGGATACTTCGCTGCCAGCTCATCCAGCTGCTTGAGAGTCAGTGACTTGTGGATTGG
>CALJOA010000015.1 GCA_937981585.1 uncultured Pirellulaceae bacterium
GACCACCTATCGGGAGGCTATGGCAACGATACGATCAGTGGCGGCGATGGAAACGATTTGGTGCTGGGCCAGTTTGGTAACGACTCTTTATATGGACAAGACGGCAATGACACGATTCGGGGCTGGGACGGCGAAGATGAAATCTATGGCGGTGCCGGGGCTGACACGATTGGTGGCGACGATGGCGATGACTTAATTTACGGCGGCAACGGTGACGACGTCATCAATGGCGACGCTGGCAATGATACAATCACTGGGCAAAATGATAACGACACCATCACTGGTGGCACTGGGGACGACGACCTATCGGGTGGCTATGGCAACGATACGATCAGTGGCGGCGATGGAAACGACTGGGTGCGCGGGCAGTTTGGTAATGACTTTCTATACGGCCAAGACGGCAACGACACGATTCGAGGTTGGGACGGCGAAGACGAAATCTATGGCGGCGCTGGGGCTGACACGATTGGTGGCGACAATGGCGATGACTTAATTTACGGCGGCAATGGTGACGACGTCATCAACGGCGACGCTGGCAACGATACGATCACTGGGCAAAATGATAACGACACCATCACCGGTGGCGCGGGAGACGACGATCTGTCCGGAGGCTACGGCGACGATACGATTAGTGGCGGTGATGGAAACGACCGAGTGTTGGGGCAGTTTGACAGTGACACGCTGTTTGGTGATTCGGGGAATGACTTTTTGCACGGCGGTTCGGACAGCGCAGTTGACAGCCTGACCGGAGGTTTAGGTGTTGATGAGTTTGGTGGCGTGGGAAGCGTTGACGTCGTCACCGACCGTGCCGGGATCGAAACATATAGTGGCTACACGGGTCCATTGACACCCTTGGTGGAAGTCGAGGGGGACAAGCTGTTTGTCTATGGCACGTCTGAGCGAGACAAATTTCACATCTACGCTCGTGACGGACAAGATAAATTCGACCTCAGAATTGACCATCAATTTTTCGCAACCTACTTGAATTCTGAAATCTCTGAAATCGTGATCGACGCCGGTGCGGGCAATGACGAGATCAATAACAACAATCGATCAATTGTTCCGATGCGTGTCGAAGGCGGTGCCGGTGAGGACGATATCTACGGAGGCCTGGGCGACGATACGCTCTTTGGCGGCGCTGACGATGACACCATTCGCGGGCACGATGGCGATGACTTCATCCGGGGAGGAAATGGCGACGACAACATCGATGGCGATGACGGAGATGACGTTCTCAGCGGAAATGATGGCGACGACCACATCGACGGAGATAGCGGGAACGACACTCTTCACGGAGGCGAAGGAGACGACCAACTAAAAGGCGATTCAGGGAATGACTGGCTGGGAGGCAATGAAGGGAACGACCAGCTCTACGGTCACAGTGGCGAGGACACTCTGCATGGCCACGCAGGACTAGATGAATTGCGCGGCGGTAGTGATAACGACATTCTGTCTGGCGGTACTGATGACGAAAATGACCTGCTGTGGGGAAATGGCGGACTGGACGAATTCTTTGCTGTTCGCGACGATGATGTAAAGGATGCGGATACAAGTTCATCGGAAACGGTTGTAGATCCGGTGGCCGGACAAACCCAACTCACACAAGACGCTGCTGCAACCCAGCTTCATGATAGCCAGTTTGAAAGCTTTCTTGATGGCCTGCCAGCAGGTGCACTGACGCAAGTCGTGGGGAATTTCACAATAGTTAACACTGGTGCAGTCAAATTGGCGTTCCTGAATGACGGAGAAACTACCAGGCAGATTGGCAGTTTCCCAACTAGTTTTTCTATAATCGATATTGTGAACATTAGTGAAGACATCGTTGGGTTGGAGGGTAACAGCGATATTCAGGCTCTTGGCAACCCAAGTTTTAGTGCCGTACCAGTTGATGCTTTGGAAGGGACCGCTACTCTCGATCCTGTATATGAAGTTGCGCTGGTGGCTTCAGGTACCAACGGGGTTGCGGTGATAGGTGGTGTAGCTCCGGCAACTGTCGAATTTGGCACAGAAGCACTTGCTGTGTCGCAATCGGCAGTTATTGAAACAACTAATTCGGCCAGTGTAGCCTCAAATGTTTCCGGATTGGCTCTTGGGCGAAGTATCTTAAATGCTGGAAATACTACGCTGGAAGTCATTGGTCAGTTGCAATCGCCGGGGGAAGTACCTGACGGAACTGGAGTGTTTAACGTCCAAGATGCGGCCCGGTTGGTGTCCTTTGCGCTGGTTAACCCGGTGCTCCAAGACTTAGCGCCTGTAAGTGTAAATGGTCCAATAGTCCCTTCCAGTGCCGTTCCGGCTGGTCAGTTTCTTTTTGAGAAAATCCCGAATCAACCAACTGGCGTCAATCTATTCTTTAACCCTCCCGCATGCTCAGAAGCTGAATGCTCGGAAATTGGTTTTATACAAGTCTTTAGGGCCGTTGATACTGCGACAGGCAGTCCCTTTATTGTTGAAAGAGAAGTGGTATCTTTTCCAGGTGTCGAGGGGCTTTTTCCCAGTGGTGACCTGACTATTACTCCAGCTTTTGGAACGGCCTCCAGAATTAGTATCGCTGGGCCACCTGTGCTCGCGCCAGCAAATACTGACATCTTGCAGCGTCAAACTGCGAATGGCTGGGCGATAGACAGGGAAGTTAACCGCAACTTCGCTTTCTATGGAGTCAATGACAATGGCACCAATGCGGTGCCTGCCGGCCAAAACCCGAACTACTATCCGGCTTCCTCAGGCGTAATTGGAGTTCTTCAGGACTTGCCAACTTTTGCACCTGTCAATGGAGTTAGGTATGAGTTTCAATCTTTTGCTGTAGTTAGAGCGGGCACTTTGGAAGGCAAAGTCTTGGGGGCTCGCGCATGGTCAGTTTCGGTCAACGCAGGGTCTGCGACTGTACTGGATGGAGGAGCACTGAACGTTCAAAATAGCGTCAACGGGGTGTTGCAGCCAGCGATAGCTGCATGGAATGACCAAGCTGCTGGAATCCTGCATTTCCCAAACGGAGTACCCGACGCAAATGTCGGTCCCACCGGGCAGGTTCCTATCAATAGCAGTACAATTCGGCCTTGATTGATTAGTTTTGCCATCTGTCTAGAGGGAACAGGAAGTATCATGAAGAGTCTAGCCAATTTGCTCTGTGTCGCTCTTGCACATTGCTGCATTCTTTCTCAATCTAATCTCTTGTTTGGCCTACAGGTAAAGAGTGGAGTCGAGAGGATTGCTGCGGTAGATTTGCTTACTCAGATAACGGCGACTGATAATGCAGTAGGCGCATTCTGTGTAAGTCAAGAAGAGCTGAGCTTGCTTTGTTTCCATGAAAAGAAAGAGGGGGACGGCAAGATATTTTTGGAGCTATTTCCCTCAAGTATTATTTCTTCTCGGACCAAACCTTGGCGCTTAGATGGCATAGCTAAATCAGGCGTAAGACATCCTGATGGCTCTGAGTATCCGTTGAGTGAGTTGCGGACCTACCTCCAAAAGCAACAGATTGGCTTGGTGTACAATCAATCGCCTTTTATGTCTAAACACGAGAAAATGTTGTCCTGCTTTAAACATGAGATTCCGGTGTTCATTCGTCACGGTCGGGAAAAAATTACTTTCGTAGTGCCCGATGGAACTAAATTCGTTCCGGGAATTAGCATTCAAGACCAAACCCCTCGCGTCGTGAGAAAGTTGCTCCCGGTCGGAGAGATTGGCTTTGACGAGGTTTGGCCGTGGCTGATTTGGGATGTCAAGATTGAAAAGAGCCAGGGAGCCCTCTTGTTGTCGGGCAAACGGTCTAAACACGAACAAGTTGAGTTGCCGACCGCAGTCTTATCCGTACCGGCAGATTTCGAGCGTTTTCCAAGAGCTATCTTTGACAATGTTAAATTCGATTTTGGGCAATTGGAGTTCCGTAGCTCATTGTTTTCGGCTGTGACAAGTGTCGAATTTAAAAATGTGCCAGTAGCCATAATAAACACTGAATCGGGCGATTTTGACTTTGATTCACTGAAGTTGTATTTTGAAGACGGCAAAAATGGATTCTTGGTAACTGAAAGCCAGAAAATTCACCCAGAGCTGGGAAAAATGGTCAAAGCGTCGGTGCCAATTTTTCGAATGACCACCCCCAAAGTACTAGGGTACGGAAGAAGTCAGCCTTACTACTACCCGAAGCACATCAATAATGCAGCTGAAGTTATGCGGAAAAAGTAAATAGGAAAAATAAACGGTGTCAGGGCAGATAATAGGTGTCAGGGAGTGCCGGGATAAAACCGGTTTAGGATCGAGAATGAAAGAGTCTTACGAAGAAGGTTCAGCCCACCACTTCGGCCTTCAGCGGAGGGGCGGATGCGGCAACGTATCTGTCTAAGGAGAAGAAAAAGGGGACGCAGCTCATTATTGACTCGGCTTGCTCATTGCATTAACTTTATGAGATGCCCCGCCGCCCCAGACTATGTCCAGCAGGAACTTGCTTCCACGTGATCAATCGTGCGGTTGCTCGATTGACACTCTTTGAGAAGCAGGAAGATTACGAAGCATTTGAGCGTGTTTTAAAACTGGCCCATGAACGCGTTCCGCTTCGGATCTATGCTTATTGTGTGATGCCGAATCATTGGCATTTCGTGGTTCAACCGCAAACTAAGGGAGAAAAGGGGTCGGGACCCGATTTGTCGAAATAGGCGATTTCTGATAGACTCTTGGTGCCAATATTTCTCCTACAGGGAGTGAAAAATGCCAAGGGGTCTGCGTTGCGATGTGGCGGGTGAGATCTACCATGCTTTGAACCGAGGCAATGGTAGGAATACGGTTTTTCACAAAGAGGAAGACTACGAAGCTTTTGAACGCGTGATGGTTCTGGGCTTAGCCAAGTTTGAAGTTGAGCTTTTCTGTTATCAGTGGATGCCTAACCATTGGCATATGTTGCTTCAGCCTAATGTTGATGACGAAATGGGAAGGTTCCTCGGCTGGGTAACCAAAACGCATACGGCCAGATACCACGCTCACTACCAAACCACCGGCGAAGGTCATCTTTACCAAGGACGATTCAAAAGTTTTCCGATTGAGGGCGACAGTCACTTTTTGACTTGTGCCAGGTATGTTGAACGCAATGCCTTGACGGCGAACTTAGTGGAGCGGGCGGAAGCATGGCGTTGGGGAAGTCTGTCCAATTGGTGCGGTGGAGATTCCAAAATAGAATTGTCTACGTGGCCGTTCAGACGCTCCGCTAAATGGGTAGAACGAGCCAACCTTGCTTTAACAGCCAAAGAAATCAAACAGTTCAAAAAAAGTATTGAAAGAGGATGCCCTTTCGGATCCGATGATTGGGTAAAGCGGATAGCAAAGAAATACAAACTTGAATCGACGCTACGACCAATAGGTCGGCCCAAGAAGCTTACCTGAATAGCCAAATTGGGTCCTGCCCCCCGAACCCTTTTGACCCCCGCGACTTTTCGCTCCAAGGCACGGAGGCCCGCACCGGCTTTATCTCGAGCGGTCTCATAGTTTGCCAGTTCGGCGGTTATTTCGGAGTCTTCAAGTCGCTTCGTGTCCGGATTGACGTAAATCTGGTGGATCACGTAAGCCGTTCCAATCGCAACTCCTGGTGAGACGGCTATTCCTCGTCGCATGGAAAGATTTTATCAGATTGCTGCTCGGTTTAATACTGCCGTGAAGGTTAACCGCTTCTACCGCCCCACGATGTGAGCAGCAAGAAGGGCCTGCCAGCAGCTGCCGCTAGTTCAGGTGCTGGGCAGCTCACGCAGTAAGCTTCAGCCGTAGGCTATGTGGGGCCGGAGTGACGAAGTCACGTAAGCCATTCATGTGGCCGCTTTTTTCGACTGCTCAGACGGCTATACGGCTCTATTTGTTGTTGAGGAAATAAGGGAGGTTTGCTACATTTGAGCGATCTTGGAAGGCATCATGTCGGTGCCGTAATTTCAAAATTTGGCTTGGCTCATCTATGCGTTTCTCCCAGCTTGACAGAATCACTTCGCTGGAGAAGGGCGTTTCGATTTCAGCGGTAAAGTGCCTTTCGCTTTCAGAAGAATATTTGGAAGATCACTTTCCCAGGTTCCCTGTGATGCCGGGCGTTCTGATGGTCGAATCATTGTTTCAGGCTTCGATGTGGTTGGTCAGGGCCTCTCACGATTTTAAGTATTCGAGTGTTGTGCTCCGCGAAACCAAGAGCATGAAGTTTCAGGATTTTGTTCAGCCTGGCGATTCGCTGGTTGTCAACGCAACGATCAAATCAGTAAAGGACTCAATCACAAACTTGAAGGTCTCTGGAACCGTTAACGATCGCTCGGCCGTAAGTGGACGAATGATTGTCGACACATACAACCTCGAAGAACGTGAAGGTGTTGACGCTGCGATCGACCGATACATGAACCACAAATTCCGACTAAACTTTCGTCGGCTTTGTAACCAACTGGATTCTCGGAAACTGTCTTCGATGGTTGCTGATCCGTTAGCCAGTACAACGATCTAGCACTCCAGAACAACAAAGCACTTCCAGAACAATTAACAGAGTAACTTAGAAACGATAAAGACGACGTAGCGACGTCGATTAACTTGCTACAAATTGGCCTGAGTTTCACAAAGAGTTTTAAATAGAGAGAGTTCGGATGGCGGTAAACGCAGAAGTATTTGGTAAAGTCAAAGAAGCGCTGATTGACGCGCTTGGTGTTGACGATGACGAAGTAACAGAAGAAGCCACAATGGTTGGCGATCTCGGTGCCGAGTCGATTGACTTTCTGGACATTGTTTTCAAGCTGGAAAAGGCGTTTGGAATCGAAATTCCTCGCGACGAATTATTCCCCGATGACATTTTGACCAACGCTGAGTACATCAGCGACGGCAAAGTCACCGCCGAAGGTCTGGCCAAACTCAAAGAGCGCATGCCGTTCGCCGATTTGACCAAGTTCGAGTCCAATCCGTTGGTTCAGGATTTTGGCAATCTGCTAACCGTCAAAGACCTCTGCAACTACGTCGTTACCAAAACGAGCTAGTCGAACTATAGACGTTCGTAAGAGCCCATGAATGCTTTGTCATTCGATGGGCTTAATTTATTTCGCAGGTTCAAGAACGAGTCACTCATGCGTTGGTTTTGGATTGACCGGTTTACCGAATTCGTCAGCGGCAAAAGCGCTACGGCTGTCAAAAGCGTCAGTCTCAGTGAAGATCCCGTTGATGAATACGCACCGGGCCGAACTTACTGTCCGACGTCGATCATCATCGAGGGCCTGGCGCAGTCCGGCGGTCTATTGATCGGTCAGATGAGCGACTTCAAAGATCGGGTTGTGCTGGCCAAAATCACCAAGAGCAAGTTTTACTTTCAGGCTTACCCCGGCGACACACTGGAGTATCACGTCGAGTTGCAGAATCAGGATGGAATTGGTGCGATGGTCGTTGGAACGTCGCACATCGGAGGTAAGCTTCAGGGTGAAATTGAATTGATGTTTGCCAGCCTCGATGACGAGCGTTTTGGAAATGTCGAGTTGTTTGAACCTGCCCAATTCTGTCGAATGATTCGCCTGCTGCGGCTTTTCGAAGTCGGCGTCTATCCCGACGGCTCGCCAGTAGAAGTGCCTGTGCACATGGTCGAAGCCGAAAAAGCATTTCTTAAAATCGGCTGTTAGAATACCCTTCCAGCAATTGTTTTCTTGGAACCAAATTTGTGATGTCCGGAGTTCGCTATGATTTCATCCAATAATCGTCGACGGGTCGTCGTGACCGGTGTGGGTGTTATCAATCCGCTTGGAAACGATATCGAAACCGTTTGGTCGGCGCTCAAAGAAGGCAAATCGGGCGTCGATTACACAACCATTTTTGACGCCAGTAAATTCCCCACGCGGATTTCTGCCGAAGTCAAAAATTGGGACATCGCAAATGTCGTCGATGACCCGGCTCTTTGGAAGTTTCGCGGGCGGCACACCAAGTTCGCCGCTGGAGCTGCCTTACAAGCGTTCGAAGCCTCCGGCGTTGGTGATTCGATCAAGGATCCTCGCCGCCTGGGCGTGTACATGGGATCGGGCGAAGGCAATCAGGACTTCATGTCGTTTGCATCGATGATGGCAACATCGCTTGACGACGAAGGCAATCTTGACCTCGTCAAATTCACACGAGCGGGGCTCGACACCCTCAATCCAGTCATGGAGCTTGAGCAGGAGCCGAACATGCCGGTGGGCCATATCGCCAGCATGTTTAATGCCCAGGGCCCCAATGCGAATTGTCTGACCGCGTGTGCGGCAAGCAACCAAGCCGTCGGAGAAGCAACAGAGATCATCAGGCGAGGCGAAGCCGACGTGATGTTGTCCGGTGGCACACACAGCATGATTCACCCCTTTGGCGTCACAGGATTCAATTTGCTGACCGCACTGTCAACCAACAACGATGACCCGACCGGAGCATCGCGTCCTTTCGATCGGCTGCGAGATGGATTTGTGCTTGGTGAAGGCGCCGCAATGGTCGTCCTGGAAGAGTACGAACACGCCAAATCGCGCGGGGCACACATTTGGGGCGAGATCACAGGATATGGCTCCACCGCTGACGCTTACCGCGTAACCGACATTCATCCCGAGGGGCGTGGTGCAATTGGATGCATGCGAATGGCACTTGAGGACGCAGGCATTTCTCCCGAGCGAATCGACTACGTCAATGCTCATGGAACCAGCACGACAGTCAACGACAAAGTCGAATCCAAAGCCTGCCGTGAAGTCTTCGGGGAACATGCGATGAAGACGCCAGTCTCGAGCACCAAAAGCATGATGGGGCATCTAATTGCCGCGGCTGGGGCGACCGAATTGATCATTTGCATGATGGCGATTCGCGACAATGTTTTGCCACCAACGATCAATTACGAAAATCCTGATCCGCTTTGCGATCTCGACTACATTCCCAACCAAGCTCGCGAAACCGAGTGCAAAACGGCTCTGACCAACAGTTTTGGTTTCGGTGGGCAAAACATTTCCGTAGTCGTTTCTGAGTTGCAAGATTGAATATTGGCGGTTTGATTCGCACGAGAGCTTTGGAGCGATTGTAAAAGCGGCGCCGACATCGTTTGAACGATCAGCCGTAGTTTCGGATCACGCCAATGACGACCCCGATTACCTTGGCGTCACGAGTGTAGATCGGCTTCATCGTGCTGTTGGCTGGCTGAAGCCTAATTCGATTCTTTTCGGGGAACCAATACTTTAAGGTTGCCTCTCCTTCGGAAGTACGGGCAACCACGATATCACCTTTGCTGGCCGTATGTCGGCGTTTAACAACGACGTAATCGCCGGGAGCGATTTGCGCATCGATCATCGAATCGCCTTCGACTTCCAAAACATACGTCCCCTTCTTGGGCCAGAGACTGGCAACGTCGAGTCGGTCGGTTTGCTCAATCGCTTCCATCAAAGCTCCAGCTGCAACTCGGCCAGCCATCGGAAAACCGTTAAGCTCTTGGGTGACCTGATCAGTCAATACGATCGAACGAGATTTATTGTTGGTTCGATTGATCAGTCCTTTTTTCTGCAAAGCCGCCAGATGACACATCACGCCATTGGGCGACTTGAAGTTCATTTCCTCGGCGATCTCACGAATCGTTGGCCCGTAGCCATGCTCTTCAATGCGCGAGCGGATGAAGTCAAAAATAACTTGCTGACGCTTGGTTAGTTTTTCTTGCAGCATTGGTAACCTCAGTGATTTGATCGGACTTCGCATACTCGAACTTGTGTCCATTTTATACAAATGTCCACCAGCGTGCAATTCCCAAGCCCGGAGCTGGCGCGCACAGCGATTGCAATAACCGTCGTCGCCGTTAGATTGAGGTGCCGGAGCATCATCTGGGCACCATATTCAAAGCGAGAGTGAATTCGCCAAATGACATCCGATTCCGATTTTGGAGCGAACACGCATGGCGAACGCCTGAGAATGATATTGGTTGGCGACGTTGAAGGCGAACCACCTGAGCTGCTTTCTAACTCGTTCAAAAAGTACACACGGTTTCGCGAATTTGGCCAAGGCGGAAAAGCTCGCCTGATGTCCTGCAAGGATACTAACCTGGGACGCCGTGTTGTTCTCAAACTGCTGCGATCCGAATTGAGTGAAGACCGGGTGGAGCTACGGCGTCTGCTCCGCGAAGCACGAATCACCGCGCAATTGCAACATCCTTCTACCGTCCCTCTCTATGAACTGGGACAAACAGACAAAGGAGAGTGGTTCTTTGCGATGAAGATGATCGAAGGCGACACACTGTTTAAGATTATCGTCGGACTGGCAAAGCGAACTCCTGAATATGAAAAAGAGTTTGACCTTAACCGACTGTTGCAAATCTTAAACCAAATCGGAGACGCGTTAGCTTACGCTCACGTTCGCGGTATTATTCATCGGGACGTCAAACCGGAAAACGTCATTGTGGGAATGTTTGGCGAAGTCACTTTGATCGATTGGGGAACCGCTAAAGTCTGGGGGATGCCCAATGATGGCGGTGAAGAAACCGAGAGGCGCACTGGGACTCCACTTTATATGTCGCCAGAACAAGTCCAAAGGAACCGTTTGATAGATGAACGAACTGATATTTTCAGTTTGGGCATTGTCATGTACGAGATGCTGGCTCAAAGAGAGCCGTTCATTGGTCCCGACCTCAACGCAACGTTCGACAATATCGTAAACAAGCAGCCGGCTTCTCCCCGCGAGGCCGCGCCACATCGCTTTATTCCACAGCGGCTGGAAGAAATCTGCCTCAAAGCTATGCAGAAAAACCCAAACGACCGATATCAATCAATGCGAGAATTCATGGATGCAATCAACCAGTTTCGCAGCGACTCACTTCTTCGTGGCGGCGTATAATTGTTGTCTTGAAAAAGATGCCCCAAGACTCGTAGCCATAATTGGCCTCATTACCAACCAAGCGTCGTTGCAAGGCCGTAATTTAAATCAGAAAATGGATCACGATGGCAACCGAAAACAGCAATCCTGACTCGCATCCTGCCTGCGTAATCACTGGCGGTTCCAGTGGCATTGGATTAGCCACGGCCAAGCTGTTTGCTGGGCAGGGTTACGACATTTCGATCTGCGGCCGCGATCAAGCAAAGCTTGAATCCGCCAAGAATCAAATTATAGATTCGGCTGGTCAGTCCAATCACGACACTAAATGCTTAACGGTCGTCAGTGATTTGAGCGAAGCCGATCAGGCTCGGAAATTCGTCAATCTTTCGATCGAAGAGTTTGGCCGCATCGATGTGTTGGTCAACAATGCTTCGATGGCTCCTCTGGCCAACTTCGAAGAAATTTCAGAGGAGACTTTTGAAACCACGATCAACATTGCAGTACGGAGCTTGTTTTACATCTCGCAGATCGCATGGAAGCAGATGAAAAGTCAGGGCGGGGGAGTGGTCGTCAATATTTCCTCGCTGTCGGCAGTCGACCCGTTTCCAGGTTTCAGCCTGTACGGAGCCTGCAAAGCATGGCTGGACTTGATGACTCACGCTTTGGCCACCGAAGGCGAAGAGCACGGCTTGAGGATCTGTTCGATTCGTCCCGGCGCCGTTGAAACACCAATGCTTCGAGGTCTGTTTCCTGATTTTCCCGCCGACCAGTGCGTACCTCCAGAAGCGATCGCATCGGCGGTTTGGGGCTGCGTCAATGAACCGGCCAACTATCCGAGCGGCCAAGCGTTTCCGATTACCAATCAGCCGAACAACTGATGATCCAACTTTCCCGAGAAATCCGATTCGCGCTGGTACCGGCCGACGAGATCGCCGACCGTCCAAGCAATTCATGGGCCGGCTGGCCAACATCCAATCTCGCAGTACCTCATTTGGTTCTGCGTTGCCTGATCGAAGGCGAAGTCGATCCGAAAACTGGCTACCTCTGCAACATCACGATCATTGACCAGTTGCTCAGATCTGTCGTAACCCGAACTTTGATTCCTCGATATCACCAAACTGATGGTCAACGGACGATTCAAAACGCCGAGTCGATTCTCCGATTGGCGTTTGCTGAACTTTCGGCGCAGTGGACAAATCCAGCAAAGATCGTTTCTCTAAATCTGGCGGTTTCACCCTACACGAACTATTCCATCGCTCGCGAGAAAGACATGAACCAAACCGCAATTCAGCTTACCGAGCAGTTCGAGTTTTCAGCTGCCCATCGACTTCATTGCAACGATCTTTCGGATGAAGAGAATCGAGCGATTTTTGGAAAGTGCAATAACCCTGCCGGTCACGGTCACAATTACGTCATCGAAGTCACAGTTTCCAAAGCCGTCGATTCTGATCGCGGTCAAGTCATCGCGATTCACGAGTTCGAGTCGATTGTCAAACGACTGGTGATCGATCGGCTCGACCACAAGCATTTAAACTTGGATATTGACTACTTCAGAGACATCAATCCAAGCGTGGAAAACATCGCGATCGCGATTTACAACTGGCTCGACGGGCAATTCGGAAGCGCAAAACTTGAGCAAGTCAAAGTGTTCGAGACTCCCAAGACCTGGGCGCTGTACGCGGGAGATTGAGCCGCTCCGCAAGTGTCGATGAACACCATTCTGCAAGGCCGGCTCAAACAACGCAGGTCAGTCAGATCACTCGCCGGGTCAACACCCTCTCCCCGCTCGTTCCTCGCGACCCTCTCAGGAGGAGGGTGACCAACGATAGTAGCTTCGCCGCGTCGCTTGCCTTGTTCCGATATAGTCAAGAGCCTTGTTGAAAAAGCTCTAGCTTGGCAACTTTTTTCTTAGATCCGGGATGATCTCGGCAGGCACAAACTTCGCCAACTGCTCGTCACTCGATGTCGGCGTGATTTGTTTGATCAACGAACTTGAAACGTGCGCGAAATCGCCATCTGCCATCAGGAACACAGTTTCCAATTCGTTATTCAACTTTCGATTGGCCATCATCATCGTGAACTCAGCTGCGATGTCGGTAAGCGGCCTGACACCTCGGAGCATGACCCGTGCCTCGCACTGCTCGACAAAATTAACGGCCAAGCCCTCAAACGTTTTGACTTCGACATTTTCGATATGTCGAGTAACACGTTGAACCAATTCCAAACGCTCTTGCGGTTGAAACAAACCGGTTTTCTCGATGTTGACTCCAATTCCAACAACCAGTCGATCGACGATCCGACTGCCTCGTTGGATCACGTTGAGGTGGCCAAGCGTAATTGGATCAAATGAACCTGTGTACACTGCGGTCTTCATGCTGGCTGCCCGTGACTCTTCTGAAAGTCGATTTCGATCGTTGAAATGAACGGATTGGAGATTCGATTGTTCGCGATCTCCATGATTGAATATGCCCCAATTGTATCAATTCAATTAGCCAGTTTGAGTGTTCATTTTGAGCTCTCGGGCACCGAAGTGTCTCCTCCAATGGTCGGCCTAACCTAACGGAGGTTCCTTGCCCGCCCATCGGAACAACTGAATAAACGGTTTGGGGACCAAAGTCCTGCTCGAAACACTGCTAAAAGCAGCACAAGTCGACCTCCCCAGTTGGGACTACGCCAGATAATCGGAGCTGTCGATACAAGTCTGGGGTTCTGGCAAAACAGCACTTAAGCCATCGTGACACCTGTATTTGTGCAATTATACTATCGGAGCGTTCAATTTTTTTGGTTTGGGAGCGTCGGGCCAGCTGGCTCGGGAGATCATTTCTAATTCCATTCCCACAGTTGCCCGACGGGATTTGATCGTTTTGCGTCGTCTTGGGCGACATTTTTGCATTCACTATTTGCAACACTGAGGTATCCGTGCAGAAGGGGCTTTGTATCGCCGCGTTAACCATCTCGGTTATCGTGTTCGCGCTTTTCTTGGCAGACCTAGTCTTGGGTTTGCTGGGCATGAACGAAGTAGCGCCATTCAAGTTTGCCGACCTGACGATCGACATCGTCTTCTCAATTTGCTCACTTGCGCTTGCTTTGATGAGCTGGCAGACGCTTAAAGAGCAAGTCTAGCCTCAGAGCCCTAGTAGCCGTTCGACTTTGATCGCCCCGCCGTTGAGGATATACTTGGCGCATGTCTAGCCGGCCCAAGCATTCCGTTGATAAAATTCAGTTACCGGTCCGAGAATCTCGCCCCCGAGATTCGCGACTTCCTGATCGACGTCAGGCCATTGCCGCGATTGCTGGCCTGCCAGCGCTTGCTCTACTAGGCCCCGGCATCGGAGTTGGTTTTGGCGCCACGAGCCAACCACGAAATGAAAAGTGGGACACGGCAACAAAGCGTGGGCTGACGTGGCTGGCCAAGCAGCAACAACGACTTGGCGGGTGGGCTCACGACGTTTACCCAGTTGCAGTATCTTCGCTCGCAGCGACGGCTTTGATTTGCTCTGGCTCTACGACCACTCAGGGCCCTTACGCCAAGAACATTCGGCAAGCCGTCGATTATATGATGACCAAGTGCCGCAAGAACGGACTCATCGGTGACCCCAGACGCGATGACCGATACACCTACGGCCACGGGTTTGCGATGTTGTTCCTTTCTCAGGTCCTTGGGGAAGAGGAAGATATCGACCGACGACAGGAGCTGATCGAGATTCTCGATCGGTCGATCAAGTTCAGCGTCGACGCTCAGACCAAAGCCGGTGGCTGGGGCTATGTTAGTGGACGAGACAGCGATTTTGACGAAGGCTCCACAACCATTACCCAAGTCCAAGGTCTTCGCGGCTGTCGCAATGCTGGATTGGTTGTTCCCAAGAAAGCGATCGACGACGCGATCAAATACATCTACAAGTGCCAAAACAAAGACGGCGGGATCGCTTATAGTTCAACGTCGCTTGGGTCGTCGCGGCCTGCGATCACGGCAGCTGCGTTGGCGGCTCTGTACAACGCCGGCGACTATGACAGCAAACAGATTCCCAAGATGTGGGCGTACTGCAAGAAACACCTCCACAACCTGGGGGACAAGAACTACGGGCACTGGCACTACACTTACCTGTACTACACTCAAGTCGTCTATCGTCAGGGGCCTGATGTTTGGAAGCCCTTCATGACCAAGCTTTATAACCGACTGGCAACATCGCAGCTGGAAGATGGCTCTTGGGGCGACAGCAATGTCGGTAGCGTCTACACCGCGTCAATGAACCTGATCATGATGCAGATGAATCACGGTTACCTGCCAATTTACCAGCGGTAGTAACGATTTGGTTTGATGCGCGCGTGAGTTGACGCGTAAGCGGCTGAGTCACATACCACGGCACACAGCACGCCATTCCCGCGCAGACGGGAATCCAGTCTCTTGACCCTTTGGCACTTCAATAGACTCGCCTTCGCGGGAGTGGCTAGTTTCGCTAGTTGCTCAAACTGAGCGTTCATCGATAGTAGCACGGCTGTCCCAGCCGTGAACAAGCTGCAAAAACACGGCTGGGACAGCCGTGCTACTCAACGAATCCAATTAGAAAAAC
>CALJOA010000016.1 GCA_937981585.1 uncultured Pirellulaceae bacterium
TCGGAGTCTATTACGGAATTGTTGGGTTGGCAACGATCGCGATTCAACTTTTTGCGACGGGTAAGTTATTGCAGCAAAGACGAGTTTCGCTGCCAATCTTGTTGATGCCGATCTCGCTTCTGTTTGTTTCGGTGGCCATTATCTGTAGCCCAGTTGTGATCGCAGTTCTGGTCTTTGCGACTCTCGGCAAGTCACTGGATGCTTGGCGTCGAAGTGTTCAGGACACGACCCTGAATTTTCTGTATACCCGAATTCGTCGAGGGCAACGCCGTTTTGCAATTTCATTCAACAGCGGGTTGGTCAAGCCGCTCTCCGAAGTGGCCGCTGCCAGTGCAATCTTCTTCGGTGGCACGCTGGTCTACCGACCGATTCTGATGGTCGCATTGATGGTTTGGACTTTGGCAGCTTGGAAGCTAATTCGGTTGGTCAAACCGTCCAAAAGTAGTTCAAAAGCCACGGACTCCATAGCGCCAGCATCGAGCAAACGCCTGATACAAACCTAAGCCCAACAGAGCCGTTTGGTTTTAAGTCGTTTCGCCTGAGCCTGAGCAATTTGAAACTCACCCAATGTGATTGAGCCCATTTCTGACAATCGAACTGCTTCTCCAGCCCGAAACCATTATTTACCCAGCCGAACAGCCTTGTACAGATCCACACGCCCCGTGGTGTGGGAGGAGGGAAGCCGAGAGGCTTCCCTATCCCGATTTCAACTAAGTCGCTATCGGAAGAGTCTTTGGATCCCAAAGGTGAAGAACACGTTGGTTGCAAAGTTGATCAGTTCTTCCTGGGGCTTGAATCTCAGAATCAGGGTATCACCTGGTTTGATCAGCAACCTCGTTCTCCTGTCATTGATCGTTTCGTTGAGATCGACTCGAATCGCGATTTGATTGTCGCCCGCAATCTCCCGAAGAACAATCAGCTCGGTCGGAGGAAGGTTCTGTCCAGCTCCACCGAAGAATCCAGTGTTCCGAGTGGAGCCAACTCCGTTACCCGCGACCGATACGGCTGACAGAACATCGAGGTCGTAGTCACGAGGGAGTGGAAACTCACCCCCACCGAGCAATCCACCGGTGTAGTAGACGTCAGTTTCACGAGTTTCGACATAGACGATATCGCCATCGCGGAGGATGATGTCTTCGGTTCGAATGTTCGGCTGATCACCCGGATTGAGGCGAAGTGGAATTGAAATGGATGCGGTTTCGTCACCGATTCTAGGCACCATCCCGTAGGGGAACTCACTAGACTTTCTCGTTCGATAAAACTCTTCGAGTTGTTGATCTCGTCGGGCAATATTGACACGATCACCACGTAGAATTTTAATCTCAGCTTTCGCATTGACACCTGGAAGACCACCAGTTCGAGACAGTGCGTTCAATACATCATTCTTGTATGCCGGAAGTTGCAACACGAAACCACGACTACTTTGATCCGAACGATCAGTTACACCTGCACGACCACCAACTCCCTGAAATTGAGATCCTCGCGAAGACGTCGAGTTGTCCTGCCGAACAACAAACACCCGGTAGGTTCGCTCACGTAGCAGCGTGACGATGATTCGGCCGCCCTCTTTCAAGATCGGATTGGGACCGCCACGGTAAGCACGTTGGATGAGTGCTTCCGCCTGCTGTAATGTCAAGCCTCGGACAGGAATCGGCTTGATCGAAGGTAGCGACAAAGTGCCATCTTCACGAACCGGAACTGGGAATCCAATCGCAGGCGGCAGATCGCTATCTGGAGCGGGAAGGTTTACCGGAGGGGCTTCTTCGAAGTTGCCCAAAACGCCTTCGATGAAAACACCTAGCACGTCCTCCGCGTCGAGTGTGTAGAACTCCGGTTTGACCTGCCGCAAACGAGCCACGTCGATGGGGATTTTGTCTGCTTGAGGTTCGGCCAAAAACTGAGCCGGAACTCTTGCGGCTGGGATGGTGTCGATGGGCGAGAACAAAGCCGTACAGCCAGTCAGTGACATGCACATCGCTATCGTCGCCAATACGGCCAAATGTCCGTATCGTTTTCGATCGTTAGAGTTTTTGGTGCGGATGTGGTGGTTAGCCATCGCTTCGGACTCCCATAATTGCAACTTGCGTTGCGACATTGTTGGTTTGAGTTGGTTATTGAGCTCTAGGTTTAAACGCTACGTTTGCTACTTGCGGCTTGAGTTCCATGGCTTGTCGGAAACTGCCATCGGCAGCGGTGTATTCGAAGCATCGTTGGAAAAGCTGGCCGGAACAATCTGTGGGATCTTCGGTTTCGCTGGTTCGAGAATCTGCTTGCCCGATCTAACCGGCGAGACTGACATGGCACTACCGCTGATGATGGGTGGTAGGCCGGTTGGCGTCAGCTTCGGGGCGGGAGGCGCCGCTGGAGCTGGTGGAGCGGTAAATGACTGGCCTGTAGATTTCACCACTGGAACCGGAGCATACGCATCGCGAGCACCGACGATTGGAACGTCTTGCGGAAGAACCGGCTTGGCCTTCTCCTGTTTGATCGCAGAATTAACCATTCGGGAGATCATGACATCGTGAAAGTTGCCAGCTTTGTCTTGTTTGGCAGCAGCAACGCCAGCAGGATAGCCTTCGAACCAAGAATTGACGCATTGCGAGCCGTCGATCGACTGAAACTCAAACCCGCGATACTCTGCTGGAGGTAAGGCCGGAACGTATCCGTCACCGCCATGACAAACGTCCGTGTAGCCCGAGCAGAAGCCGTTTTGAAAGTGCTCCGCGTACGGACGGTCGCAGTTTCCAAAACGAAGGTTGTACGCTCGTTTGGCCCAAACCAAGTCGCGATATCCAACTGCAATGGCTTCTCCAAAGCCCAATCTACTGATCGACGAACAGCCAACCGACTGTGAGATCATCAATAGTGCGAACGAGAGAACCAGTAGCTGGTTTCGAAAACAGGCGAGTGATTTAGAGTTGTCAGGTTTGGCGGTTGCTTGGTCGGACATGGTTCCCCCCTACTTGGATTCCACCAAGACCCGTGTCTCGATGGATTGTCGGCGTGGACAACGTCCATCACCTCACCCAAGTAATCGCCCAATAAGCTATGCCGAATTTAACGAAGATTGCACTTATGCCACTTTTCAGGAAAAAAGTAGTCGTTCCAATAGTTCCTGATATCACGACGGGCAGTGCAAGCATGGGAGTGCTGGCTTAATCGTGCTGGGGACGCGTCCAAAAGGATTTCGCGCAGCGGTTACCACTGAAAACCAAGTGGCGTTGGCAATCAAATTCAAAGGCAGAAGCAATCTTCAGTGATACGGCCTAAGCGACTTTACCGTTTTCCAATCGGATCACTCGGTCAGCTTTCTCAGCCAACCGATCATCGTGGGTAACCATGACTACCGTAAGGTTCTCGTGCTTTCGAAGGGCATCAAGCGTATCCATCACTTCGCGACCATTTTGCGAGTCCAGATTTCCGGTCGGTTCATCGGCCAGAAGGATCTTGGGATCTGAAACAAGCGACCGTGCGATAGCGGTCCTTTGCATCTCTCCACCTGATAGCTGGTTCGGCTTGTGCTTCAGCCGATGGCTAAGCCCAACCATCTCCAACAACTCGGTTGCACGCTTTTTGTATTTTCGCTTGTTTGCCAGATACTTAAAGAACCCATCCTGAACCATTTTTGGGACCAAGACATTTTCAATCGTCGTTAGCTCTGGAAGCAAGTGATAGAACTGAAAGATCATTCCGAATTCGCGATTGCGAAGCCGTTCTTTTTGGCGAGCCGACATGCTGTCGATTCGCGAACCTTCAAAATGAATCTCGCCACTGTCGGGCGCATCGAGCGTACCCAGCAAATGAAGCAGCGTGCTTTTACCTGAGCCACTTTGACCAACAATCGCGGTAAAGTCACCTGACTGGACCGAAAGCGAAACTCCCTTGAGGACAGGCACCTCGTGCTTTCCCTTGTAATAACTTTTATAGAGATCCTTTACCGTCATCGCGGTTTGACCGGCGATTTTTAGATTCGGACCGCGACCAGATTTTTGTTTTCTGGACTGGTCAAACTTGATTGTTCGTTTTCTAGCGACATCACTCATAGCGAAGTGCCTCCACAGGGTGCAAACGAGCGGCGCGAAGTGCTGGAAGAACACTCGCCAGGACTGCAATCAAGATCGCTCCCAATCCAACCCAGACAATCATGAACGGGCTGATGATGGTTGGGATCTCGGAGAAATAGTAAATCGTCGGATCGAAAATTTCCTGACCCGTTATCATGCCGACAAAATCGGCGATCTGGTTGATATATCGCACGAACAAAAGCCCGAGAAGGATTCCGGCTCCGGTCCCGACGCTTCCCAGCGAAACTCCATAGCTGAGAAAGATGGACATGACGCCTCGCGATGGTGCGCCAAGGGCTTTCAGGATCCCGATGTCTTTGGTTTTCTCGACAACGATCATGTAGAACGTGGCAAGGATTCCGAAGCCAGCAACGGCAATGATCAGGAACAGAAGGATGTTGAGAATGGTCAGTTCCATGCTGACCGCGCTCAGCAGCGGTCGCTGTGTGTCTTGCCAAGTCCGGATGTCATACGTGAAATGTTCGGGCGGAAACTGCGCGATAAGTTTGTCGCGAACTTCGTTAAGATCTGCATCTGGTTTGAGTTTGATTTGGATCGTCGAGATGGTGCCTTCGTTGGTCAATGGATCCATCATCCCGCGGATCTGCTGAAGCTCACTCAGTGGCATGAACGCAAACGAAGCGTCGTACTCATGCATGTTGGAGGAGTAAAAGTCGACCACGGTGCAGTTCTCGCTAACTGGGCGAGCATTCATCCCCACCGTCGGAAACATGACTTGAACATCGTCGCCCGGACGGACCATGTAGACGTCTCGAAGCTCGCCGTCAGGCGTTTGTGATTTTCGTTGAGAGATTGCGATCCCAAGAATGATCCCGGTGTACTGGTCCTTCATCGGGTCAAACAAAGTCTCCGGATCAATCGGCGGGCGGTGTTCGGCTCCCGGATCAAACGGCGACATCCGATAGACTTTGGGGCCGCCATGCCCAGATCCCGGGACATGCTGTGTCAGCGATTCTGGCGAAGTTGAATTGTTTGGTGGTGGATCGGCTGGATGAACTGTATTCAGATCCGGTGCTTGAGTAGGGAGCGGAGCCAGATGAAAACCCTCTTCTTTGGCTTCCGATTCTTCCTGAACCGTTTCAAAGTAACCTGCTGCAGTCACATCATAGAGGTTCTGCTGTTCTTCTTCCCATTTGCGGATACGCTCGCGATTGTCGATCATTCGCCGCCGGTAGTCCCAGCCGCCTTCGTCGAACATCGCTTCGTGGCCTTCGTTTTCGAGCTTGAACGAGAACCGCTCTTTTTTGATCGCGCTGGTCAAATACGGTTCGAAATCCGTGACCTTACCAAACGTCTCATCGTCGATCCCCAGCAACATGACCTGTTGCGTACATTGGCGGCCACGAAAATCGAAAGACAGCAAAGCCGGATTGCGAACGACGCACGTAAGGTTCTCCAGGTCGTCACCGATGACTTCTCTGACGATCTCCAGATGCTTTTCCGGGTAATTGATCTCACCCAAAAGCGGCGCCGCAATTTCTACGTCGGAGAGAATACCGTGAAGCCGGCTTTTCATCTGATCAACAAAGCCAGCCATGACGCTGTTGACGACAATCAGTGTCGCTACCCCGAGTGTGACACTGACAATTGAAGCCAGCGCAATGAATCGCGTTCTCAGATAACGCCACGACAAAAGCAGTTTATACATCGCCAATCCTTTGGCTTCTAATCGGAACAGTCTTCGTTGGCTCAGCCGTCCGGCCCATGCCACGATTGCCATCAAGAACCAATTCCCGCATATGCGGTTTAAGAATGGTTCATGAATTTAACGGAGTTCAATATCCGCTCAGCAATTAGACTCTCAAGCTTCCTTGCTTGAGACAACATCTTACGCGAATTCGCAATTATTGTTCAGCTCGAAGTAGCGGAAAAAGGATGATATCGCGAATTGATTGGGAATTAGTCAGCAGCATCACAAGTCGATCGATACCAATCCCGAGTCCTCCTGCTGGCGGCATGCCGTTGCGAAGTGCTCTCACGAAGTCGTGGTCCATCTTGGCCATCGAATCTTCTTCCGACAGCCCTTCGAGTTGGTTCTGGAACAACTCCTCTTGGAGATCGGGATTGTTCAATTCGGTGTAAGCATTGGCCAATTCCATTCCGTTAATGAACAACTCAAACCGCTCGGCGACGTCAGGATCGTCCGCCTTTCGCTTGGTCAAAGGGCAGATGCTAGCAGGGTAGTCGGTCACGAAAACCGGCCCGACCAACGCGTCTTCGACCTTCTCCTCGAACACTTCGTTTTTGATCACATCGGGGTGCTTGCCATCGACATGCAAACCGATCGACTGCGCGTATTCCTTGACCGCGCCGGCGTCCTTTGGGTCAACGCCGGTGTTTTCGGCAAACAGCTCGTCATAGGTCCTTCTGGCAAACGGCGTAGAAAAGTTAACCTCAGTATCGCCGAACCGAACGGTCGTTCCTGCACCGATTGCTTTCAAGGCATTTGCTATCACGGCTTCCGTTAAATCCATCATTGAGCGGTAGTCGCCGTAAGCCTGATAGACTTCCATCATCGTGAATTCCGGATTGTGCTTCGGGCTGATACCTTCGTTTCGGTAGACGCGGCCAAGCTCAAACACTCGCTCCATTCCGCCAACCATCAATCGCTTGAGGTGCAGTTCGAGCGCGATGCGCATGTTAAGTGGCATGTCGAGTGCGTTGTGATGCGTTTCGAATGGTCGAGCCGCCGCCCCGCCGGCGATCGTGTGGAGCGTCGGGCCTTCAATTTCAACGAAACCTTGATCGGTCAGTGTTTGCCGAATTGACGAAACGATTTTCGAGCGATCGAGAAACCGGTCGCGCACTCCTTCGTTATAAGCCAGATCAACATACCTTCGGCGTTGACGAAGTTCAGCGTCGACAAGCCCCTTGTGCTTGGCCGGTGGTTGGTCGAGTGTCTTGCAGAGAATGTGAATCTTTTCAGCAAAGATCGACAGCTCTCCGGTTTGGGTGCGGCGAAGCATGCCGTCAACGCCAACGAGATCACCCAGATCCAGACACTGAATCAGTTCCCAGTTTTCATCGCCAACCTGGGTTCGGCCGACGAACAATTGAATTCTGCCAGTCCAATCCTCGATGTCGATGAACTGCAGCTTGCCCTTGTCGCGGTGCAACAGGATTCGCCCGGCAGCGCGGACCTTTGGCCCTGACAGAGTTCCTTTGCCCTGCTCTTTGCACCATTCTCGAAAGCTTGTTTCACCAAGCTCTTCATCATTGGGAAGCGAAACCTCATCGCCCGATTCACTGACAAATTTGATTTCTGACTCGCGGCCGCGGATGTCTCCGATCATGTCGCGATCGTCGAAGCGTTGCCCATACGGGTCAATGCCAAGCTCAATCAGTCTTTCCAGCTTTGCCCGCCGCGCATCCTCAGCGCTAGGGCCATTGTCAGTTTCTTTCTCGTCCATGTTTGCTTCTGTTTTTGTTGTCTCGGAATTCATGGGCTGCATTCTAAGGAAACGACAAGTTTTGTCGAAGTGGGTTCGGGAATTTAGGTGCAGGATCTGGTTGGGCAGCGCCATGTGTCGCTCAATGGTAACCCGACGCGGCGGATTAACAGTTGCCAACACGGCTCGGGAAACGACGAGGCTTCATGGCAGTCAATGTGAAAACCTCTGACTACTGACCAAACCGAGCCATGACTCGGTTGGCGATTCCCGGGATCAAGCGGTCCATCCAAACGATGAACCGGCCGCCATGGGTCAGGATGATCTCGTGTTTGCCTTTCTTGATGGCCCGGATCGTTTTGGCGGCGACGACTTCTGGAGGCATTGCGCCGCCTTTCTTCCAGTTCTTGTTAGTTGAATCCTCGATCGCCTGGTCGAAGAATTCGCTGTCGGTGGTACTGGGGCTGACGAGCAGGATATCAATCTGGTTCTGCGCTAGTTCGGCTCGGATTGAATCACTGAATCCGTGAAGCGCAAACTTACTAGCGCAATACTCGCTCTTAAGCGGTGCGGCTCGATGGCCCAGCACGCTGCTGATGTTCACGATGATGGGCTGGCTGCCTTGTTTCATCAAAGGCAGCGACTCTCTGATCATGTCCGCAATCGCAAAGAAGTTGACTTCGAAGATCTCGCGCATTCTTTTGGAATCGGCTTCATCAAACCGGCCCATCGCTCCGATGCCGGCGTTGTTGATCAAGACATCGAGACCGCCAAGCTCGCGTTGGCAAGTCTCCAACACCTTCGCTCGTGTTTGCGAGTCAGTAATGTCACCTGGCACAGTCAAGCATCTTCCGCCGGCGGATTCGATTTGGCGTTTGAGTTCGGCAAGACGTTCTTCCCGTCTGGCGCACGCGACGATCTCGGCAGCTTCTTCTGCCAGTTGAAGTGCCAAATGCCAACCAATGCCACTGGACGCGCCGGTGATCACAACTCGCTTTTTGCTAAGCCCGCGTTTTGCCACAAGTGTTTCTCAAAACTGGAATGGAGACTATGGCGTATCGTCGATCGGAAGTTCCGTCTCAATCGGCAGCGAGTTTTTAAGTGGAATCCCACGCGGCTCGGTGCGCTCGGCGATGTGGCTTCCTTTGGCAGGGCCATTGTTCTCGGACTCAACTGATTCAACCGGCTCGGCTTGCGACGCATCCGGGCGTAGTGAATCAGTCACGTCAAGCGCCGGAGTTGACGGCAACGGCGCTTCGTCCGCTGAAGGATAGCCCGAGTCACATTCGGCTTGATCTTCTGGCGTTGCAGCGGCCTCTTCCTCTTCATCTTCCTCTGAATTGATCCAGCCAGCTGGACTGTGTGGTGTAATGATTGTGTCGGTCGGGTCGATCCGTCCAAGATACTTTTGCGGAAGCCGGCAATGGACCTTAACCATGTCCTCGCCATATTGCGTCGAAAGGATTTCGCCTTTGGCGGCGATGTAAGCCAATAACTTTCCGTTGCTGACATGCATCTCGATATCAACGTTCTGAAACGAACGGCTCAGCGCGTCACTGACGACCGAATGGAGTTTCTCAAAACCAAGCTGGGTTTTCGCGCTGACAGGAACCGCATTGGGATAGCGATTGAGAACCGAATCGAGATTGGCGAGATTCTTGATCTGATCGACTTTGTTGAGCACGAGCAGCGTGTCTTTTTCTTCGATACCAAGTTCCTGAAGCACATCGTAAACGGCAGTGATTTGCTCCGAAACGTTCGGGCTGCTCGCGTCGGCAACGTGAAGCAGCAAATCGGCCTGCCGCGTTTCTTCAAGCGTGGCTTTGAAACTCGCGATCAAGCTGTGGGGCAAGTCTCGAATAAACCCAACGGTGTCGCTGAGTAAAACAGGGCCCCAGTTGGGTAACGCCCAGCGCCGCGTTCGGGTGTCAAGCGTCGCAAACAATTTGTCTTCGGCCAAAACCTTGGCTTGGGTAAGCGAATTCATCAGCGTGCTTTTGCCGGCGTTGGTATAACCGACCAGCGAGACCGTCATCGTCCCTTTGCGTGATGCGACCTGACGCTCTTTTCGCTTTTCGACTTTTTTGAGCTCCGATTGCAGATCGTGAATTCGTTTCTCAACCAACCGGCGGTCAGTCTCCAGTTGCTTTTCACCGGGACCACGCATACCCACGCCCATTTTCAAACGGGACAAGTGAGTCCACATTCGTTTCAGGCGTGGTAGCGAATATTGAAGTTGAGCCAGCTCAACGGCCAGTCGCGACTCGTAGGTCTGCGCGTGAGTGGCAAAGATATCCAGGATCAACTCCGTCCGATCGAGGACTTTGGTTTCGAGTTCGACCTCAAGGTTGCGGTTTTGTGCCGGCGAGAGGTCGTTGTCAAAAATAACAACGTCGGCAGCGTGGAATTCGACCAACTGCTTCAGTTCGTCGACTTTACCTTTACCCAGATAGGTCGCCGGGTCCGGTTTCTCGCGTCGCTGAATCAATCCCGAGATGACATTGGCTCCAGCGGTCTCGGCCAAGCCGTGGACTTCCTCGAGCGGATTGAAATCAATCGGATCAGTCGGCAAACAGACGCGAACGACAATTGCGAACTCCTGTTCAACTTGTTGTGCGCGTTTGCGATCTTGCACGCTTGAAATTCCTTAAGGTTTGGTGTGTGCTCAATGGTAAACCGACGAGGCTGTGATTTTTTCAAAACAGCCCAAAAAACATCAGCCGTTTTGGCGGTCGCCATGGTTGTTGGCGTTTCAACCGTGGCTAGGCCGCGTTTGATAATATCAAAACTTGAGTTCTTGGGAGGGCGAAGCTCCTGCTGAGCGGGTGTCATCCTAAAACTGAGCTTTAACAAGGCACTAGTTAAAGATTATAGACGATTGTTGCTGCGCGTAAGAGGCGAAAACGATCGCAGATCGGGGCTGGTTCTAGCAAGTCGTTGGGGCTGCGATTTGTTTTGGGATGACAAGTTTTAAGCTCACAGGTTCGCGTCTGCATTCGATTTGCCCGGCTCATCCGGTTCATCCTTTTCGCCTTTGTCAGACTTAGGCCCATCGGTATCGTCTTTCTTTTTCTTCTCGGGCTTGGCCTCGGGTTTTACGATCTCGCCCGGTTTGAGGATGGTGTAAACTTTGGTGCCAACGGGTGGAATGTTTTCTGTGAAAGCTTCAAACAACAGGCCATCGTTGGCTTGGCTACTTTTGACATCAACGTCGATGGTGGCGGTCGAAAAGTTGGAAAGGCAGATCAGCTCGCCGTGGTCGCCATAGTAGACCGATTCGCCAGTTTCAGGATCTTTCCAGATTTCCGAGCCACCGAAGATCCAGCGCTGAGACATCGCTTTACCCGTATCCACATCGCGAATCCACTGCTTTGCGTCTGATGATTTCGTTTTTCCTGTCGCTTCATCGCGCCATTTGATTGTTGCGTCTATGGTCGGTCCGTGAGCAGGTCGATATTCGGGATCCCACGCCGACGTTTTTCCGGGCTTGCAGTCGATCAGCAACAACGCCATGTGAATCTTGGACGCCGAAGCAAAAGAAGCAATTACGGACTCGTGCTCTTTAGTGCGTTCGGGGCAGATGAACATTTCAAGCTGACCCGCATTCAAACAGATGCGTCCAGTGAACATGACCTGCTTGGCCTTTTTGTCGATCCAGATCTCATGGTCCTTGCTCAGTCGGTTCCAGTTGTCGGCGACTTCAATCGTCGGTTCGGCATACCGCTTTTTGGCGGCGTCTTCCTCGTCATTAGGTTCGTCGGATTCCTGCACCGAGTCTGAGTTTTGACTGGTTTGGCCAGTGTTGTCCGTTTCCTGATCGTTTCCTTCCTTCTTGGTGGATCCCGCAACCGGAGTGTTTGGGGTGTTGGAACTTGAATCGACGTTGCTTTTGTTTGTGGATGATTGAGCGGAATCGCTAGGCGGGGTTTTACTAGTCGCAGGCGTGCCCTCAACTATCCCGTCGGTCGAATCAGAGTTCTGCCCCGATTTTTCAAGATCCGATTGCTGCTTAACCTTTTGCATCTCCTCGCCGAGCTCTTTTCGATTGGCGGCTTCCCGTTGTTCACAGCCAGTTTGAAGTACCAAGGTGCTAACGATCGCCAGTGCCATCGCCGAACCAAAAAGAAGGTTTAAAATTTTGTTAGGCATTTCAATTCCTGTTGATCGAGTACATTGCGGCTGGAGATGTCGCGACTCAAGGATAAGTGGTGAGCACTCATCGAGCAATGTCGGGATTCCCTTGGTATCGACACTGGGCGTGCTACGCCGCGTAATTCTGTAGAACGGGCGCATCACTCTTGCCCGTTGGTACGTGCGGTCTTGTGGGTATTGGGGATTTCGGAAATCCGCCGAACAACAGTGGTTTCGGACAGGAAAAACATGATTGACATAATCGCACCACATCCTGTCAATCATGTAAATCCTGTCTTCAACTTTCATGCTGTTCCGTAAAACTCGAGTTGGCGAAGAGTGTGCCCGACATACAATCGCACGGTTTGAGTAGCAACGGCTAGGCAATTGAAAACGTTTATTGAAAACTCTACCTTAAAAACAAACCTGAACTGTTTCAGGTCAAGATGAGTAAGGAAAGCCACACAAGCCGATGCCGAAAACCAAGTCAAAGAAAAAGAAGAGCAAGACGCAGTATTGCGACCCAGAGTTTGCACCACAGTGGGTTGAAAGCGAAATTGATCTTTCGAAATCGCCAACAAAGCTCATCAGGCTTTTTCAAGGAAAGTCAGCCCAGTACTCGACCCGTCCACAGTCTCCTTTGACTTGGTTTGTCGATGAGGCGTCCAGTGGCGAAGCGGTCGAGCAGATTGATTCGTGGCATCAAGCCGTGCTCGCCCAAACGGATTTTTGTCAGCACTTTATTGACGTCCGCCAATCGGTGGAGCAGTTGACCGCCTCTGAGGTCAATGGCGACGGCCACCAGGACATTGCCAATGGAGAAGATGCTGCTGAGCTGAGTAAAGCCTTGGTCACTATCGCAGCTGTTCATTCACTTCGTGCCATCTCAGGCCACGGGCCTTACATTGAGTGGAATGGCCTGGTCACAAGGTTGCTGGAAATCTCTACTGCAGCCGAATCCAATGTGCGACTTGCTCCGGCGATTTATCAAATTCTCGCGATTGAAGTCCCACTTGCGATCGCGTTTCAAGTGCCTGAGATAGAAGACCATCGTCAATTGGCGGTTTGTTGCTGCCGAAAACTGGAGTTGTCGCTTGGCGACATGCTGGATCACGACGGCTGGCCGCATGCGCGTTACCTCGACGTGTTTGGGGTGCTTGGCGCGAGCTGGTTGCGATGTGGGTTGATGCTCGAAAAAATGAAGATCGAGATGCAGCCCGATCCAAGTTCTCAACTTCAGTGGGTCGTTCGACAGTTGCTCCGCATCGCCGGGCCTGACGATCGACTTCTGTTCTCCACTGGTCGGATTCGTCCGATGGCCGAAGATCTAATGCGTTGTTTAAAACGTTTTTCCAGCGATCCGCACGACAAGCGAATTTTGAAGTCGCGTCGGTTGGATGGGAGCAACGAAACCTCCAAACCGGAACCGAGAATTTCCATATCAAAAAAAGGCGACTCCAAGAAGAAAAAGCTTCCACCTTCAAGTTGCGTTTCAGAATGGGGCGAATCAGGCGTACTGCGAAGCCGCTGGAGATCGAACTCGCCGATTGTTGGGTTTGATTACTCGTCCAGCTCCATTGGTTTGGCGATCGCTCGATCAGAGAATTTGATCTCAGGGGTCGCGATGCCGAAAATCTCAATCAACTCGGCTGCTGTCGTCGTGGACCAGGATTTAGAGATCGTCTGTCAGCAATCGGACAAAGACGTCGAGTACATTGAGTTGGAAACCGACCTTGGAAAAGACGCTGTTTTCAATCGGCAGATTCTGTTGTCCCGAGAGGAAGAGTTCTTGTTGATCGCCGACGTCGTAGTTCCTGGCGAGCCTGCGCGAATCGACTACCGCTGTGACTATCCCTTGACGCCTGGGATTGTCGGGATGCGCGAAACAGAGAATCGAGAAGTCTATCTTCGCACGTCAGAAATCCAGTCGTTGGTTCTGCCGTTGGCGTTGCCCGAATGGAAGGTGGCCGATTCAGATGATCGGCTTGAGTTTGACGATTCCAATTTGACGCTAGTGCAATCGATTGACGGCCGCGGCCTGTACGCGCCATTGTTCTTCGATCTCAACCCAAATCGAAGTCGTTTGAAACGGACTTGGCGGCAGTTGACGGTAGGCGAAAATCTGGAATCAGTCCCGCGTGACGTTGCGTGTGCCTATCGAGTGCAGTTAGATGGACAGCAATGGTGTTTCTATCGTGCAATCAGTGAGCAAGGCAATCGAACGTTCCTCGGTGAGAATGTGACCTGCGAGTTCGTTTTTAATCGTTTCAGGAGAGACGGCAAGGTCACAACGCTGCTGATGATTTAGTTTTTGGCGACGGCGTTTAGACGTTGCGTTTCGGCGTTGCGTTTCGGCTCTCCAGTTTTGCGGTCGCGGCCGATCAGTCACTCCCGCGCAGGCGGGAGTCCAGTGAAGCGTTAAAGGACTGGATTCCCGCCTGCGGGAATGATGGGCTGCCCGCGTTGGACTGTGTTGGAATGGCGGACGGGAGGGAAACTCGAGTCCGAGTTTGCGGGAACGTTGTTTTTGAAAAAGTAAGTGCCATTGGGCGATTGCCTGAACGGCCATCTCAATCAGTCACCGGGTTGGTGAAGATCCACAAAACAAGGCGGGCCAGCCGGCTCATTGGAAAAATTGATGCTTAAACAATTAAAGAAAAACGTTGACGCCGTCCAAGCCCGAATTGCCGAGGCGGCTGCGAGATCATCGCGTACTGTGGCTGATATTACGCTGGTCGGAGTAACCAAATACGTTGATGTCGAGACGACTCGTAGTTTGCATGAATCCGGATGTGTCAATCTGGGTGAGAATCGCCCGCAAGTCGTTTGGGAAAAATCCTCGGCTCTTCATGAGTTGCCGATCCAATGGCACATGATCGGTCACTTGCAACGAAACAAAGTCAAACGGACTGTTGAGTGTTGTGAGCTCATCCATTCGGTCGACAGCCACCGTTTGTTAACGGCGATTGACGAGGCCGCCGCCGATCAGGACAAAACTTGCCGTGTTCTGTTGGAAGTCAACGTGTCAGGCGAGTCGGCCAAGCATGGATTTTCGAAGTCCGAGATTCCTGCGGCTCTTGAGTTTGTGTCAGGTTTGAGCAACATCAAAGTCGAAGGGTTGATGTGCATGGCTGGATTGATTGGCGATGCCGACGATGCACGGCGGGAGTTTGCGATGCTTCGTACCATCAAAGAGGAGTTCGAATCCGACTCGCCTGCCAATGTCGAGCTGAGGGAGCTCTCGATGGGAATGAGCGGCGATTTCGAAATCGCGATTGCAGAAGGCGCAACGCTGGTTCGAGTTGGGTCGTTGCTTTTTGAAGGCGTTTGACAGATGCGGATTTACTTTGAATTTTCGACGCTTGGTTTGACAGTTTGGGTCGCACAGTTGTAAAGATCGCAGAGCCTTGGTTTGCGGTCTTTGTAGGGCGGACGGATGGGCCTAGGCCGAGTTTGATAAGTTCTAGCTCAAATCGGCAGCGAGCGGGAACTCTCAACGGAAAACCTCACTCGCTTGCCAGTCGAGCTTGTGTTTCTGGTGTTGGATAATTGATCAAACGCCTCCTGTCGCTCAGTTCTTGGTATACCTCTGAATTCCGAGGTTCCGCGTGGATGTCAGCTTGTCGGGCTTGGTCAACTGCGTTAAAAAAACAAGTGAAAGCTTGCGGAATCATTTATCCATAAATGCTTGCCGTAACCGACGGAAATTCCTGAACCAAGGTAGCCAGTAACAATGTCGAACCACGATTTCTCTGAACTCGAAAAACAGGTGTTTGGACACAAGCCAGGCTTGTTTCTGTTGTTCTTCACCGAGATGTGGGAGCGTTTTAGTTACTACGGAATGCGTGCGTTGCTGGTATTGTTTCTCGTCAGCGAGATGGCAGCTGGCGGCTGGGGGTGGTCGCGTGAAGAAGCGTTGAAGCTCTATGCGACCTATACAAGCCTCGTATATTTGACACCGATATTTGGCGGGATCATCGCTGACAAGCTGCTTGGTTACCGGAACGCGGTGCTGGTCGGTGCGCTATTGATGACGCTAGGCCATGCCGCATTGGCGCTTGAAACTACGCCGAGTTTTTATGCCGGACTTGGTTTGTTGATTCTCGGCAATGGCTTTTTCAAGCCGAACATCTCTTCGATTGTTGGGCAGTTGTACGAGGGAGATGAAGAGAAGAAAGACGGCGCCTACACGATTTTTTACATGGGTATCAACGCCGGTGCATTCTTGGGAATTTTGCTCTGCGGCTACATCGGAGAAAAAGTCGGCTGGAGCATGGGGTTCGGGTTGGCCGGAGTCTTTATGTTCTTGGGGATGATCATGTTCTTGTTTGGGCAATCCATTTTCGGGGAGCTGGGAAAGCGTGCGAAAGCCAAATCTGTTGAGGCTGCCAACCAACTTCGCGAAGATAATCAATCAACCCCCGAAAATTCAAAAGTGGTTACCGACCGCTTAATTGTTATCGGTATCCTTTCATTCTTTACGATCTTTTTCTGGTGGGCGTTCGAACAAGCTGGCGGTTCGATGACGATCTTCGCTAAAGATTACACCGGTCGCGTGCTCAGTGGAGGTTCGGCTTCCATCTTCTTTTGGGTCAATACTGCCTTGACGATTGTTCCGTTGGCGGTCGTGACCTACGTGTTGCTCCGATTGATCGGGTCGACGTTCAGTCGAATCCCGCTTTCAAATTTGTCGATTGGTTTGAGCTTTTTGATTGTCTGGGCGATCGCGATCTGGATGCTTCAAAAAGAGTACAACATGAAGGCGTACGAAGTTTCGTTTGCCAACCCTGCAAAGATGGTAGAAGGCGAGGATCCTGATCCGGTCGAAATGACACGTGTGATTCGCTCTGATGCCAACTTTGCCGATGGCCAAAAGATTTTTCTGGTTGATTTGGAGAGCAAAGGTGGTAGCGGTAAGCTCAAGCACTTGAGTGTTGAACAGGCCGCAGAATTTGAAACCGAATTTCAAGCGACCGTCGTATTTGAGAAACAAAACGAAACTGAGATTCCAGCATCATGGTTCGGGATTCTGAACTCCTTTTTCATCATCGCGCTGGCTCCGCTGTTCAGCAAGCTTTGGGGAGGAAGTTTCAATCCCTCCGCGCCAGTCAAGTTTGGGCTTGGACTGGTTCTGCTTGGGGCCGGCTTTGGCGTGTTGGCTCTTGGTAGTATGGGTATTAAGGAAGGCGCTGCGACGGCGTCGGTTAGCTTCTGGTGGTTGGTGCTGGCTTACCTTTTCCACACGATGGGTGAGCTTTGCGTTTCCCCAGTTGGGCTTTCGTATGTAAGTAAACTTGCGCCGGTCAAGCTGGTCGGTTTGATGTTCGGCATCTGGTTCGGTGCATCTGCGGTGGCGAACTATCTGGCCGGTTGGACTGGAAGTTATATCGACACGATCTCTGAGAGTTATGGATTGGCTGTTTTCTTCTTGATCTTCACTTTGGTTCCAGCGATTGCGGGGCTAGTCATGCTGGGGCTTAGCGGCATGATTAAACGAAAGATGCACGGTATCCATTAGTTCACTAGCTGACAGCGCCGCTTCGGCACTCAATGGTAACCCGACGCGTAAGCGAGTGCGGAGCTGCAATAAAGTTCACCTCGCTAACGCTTCTAGGTTGTGGTTTTTTTAGCCGTTTGGGCGATAGCCCCGGTTGAACTGCCATTAACCGTGGCTATCGCCAAAACGGCTGATGTTGTTAAGGAGTGTCTTGAGAAAATCACAGCCTCCTCGGGTTGCCGATTACCCAAGGCGAGTGTTGCCGATAGGTTAGTTTTCAGATCGCCGATAAAGCGTTAAACTGTGGTTGGCGACCTTGATCGTCTTCAAGAAATCAAAATTCACAACGCAAATCAATATTCCGACAACCGACCCGCGAGCAGTTAACGGCAGGTGTTCCGGTGGGTTCAGTCGCTTCAGGAAAAGAATCTATGTCAAAAGTGGCCAAGTTACAGTGTGAAGGTCATGAGCTTGAGTTCCCGATTGTGGAGGGAACCGAGCAAGAGAAAGCGATCGACATCAGTGGCCTGCGAAAACAAACCGGATTGATCACGATCGACGAAGGATTTGTGAACACAGGGTCGACCTCCAGTGCAATCACGTTTCTCAATGGCGAAGAAGGCGTCTTGCGATACCGCGGATATGCGATCGAAGATCTCGCCAAGAATTGTGACTTCATGGAAGTCGCCTACTTGCTGATTTATGGTGAGCTTCCGACTGAATCTGAGATCACCGTGTTTCGGGATTCGATCCGGCATCACACGATGCTGCATGAGGACATGCGACTGTTTTATAACGGCTTTCCTCGCGATGCCCATCCAATGGCGATTTTGTCCAGTGTCGTCGGTGCCTTGTCGACCTTTTACCAGGACTCGCTCGATCCGAACGATCCTGAGCAGGTGGAGATTTCGATCCACCGGTTGCTGGCCAAGCTCCCCACGATCGCGGCATACAGTCACAACAAATCCAATGGCATTCCGTTTTCCTATCCGCAAAACAATCTTGAATACTGCGAGAACTTTTTGCAGATGATGTTTTCGGTTCCCAGCGAAAGCTACAAAGTCGATCCGTTGTTCGTCGAAGCCCTCAACATGCTGTTGATTGTCCATGCAGACCATGAGCAAAATTGCAGTACGTCAACCGTTCGTGTCGTTGGTTCAGCCAACGCGAATTTGTTCGCTTCTATCTCGGCTGGAATTTGTGCGTTGTGGGGACCGCTTCACGGTGGAGCCAACGAAGCCGTAGTGTCGATGCTTGGAAAGATTCACGAAGATGGCGGCGATGTCGACAAGTACGTTGACATGGCCAAAGACAAACAGAACGGTTTCCGTTTGATGGGGTTCGGCCATCGCGTATACAAGAACTTTGACCCGCGGGCCAATATCATTAAGGCCTATTGTGACAAGTTGCTGGAGAAACTGGATCTTGACGATCCGCTGTTTGAGATCGCTCAGCGCTTGGAAAAGGTTGCGTTGGAAGATGAGTACTTCGTCAAGCGAAAACTCTACCCCAATGTCGATTTTTATTCTGGTGTAATTTATCGGGCGATGGGCATTCCGGTTCAAATGTTTACCGTAATGTTTGCGATTGGCCGGTTGCCCGGTTGGATCGCGCATTGGAAAGAGATGCACGAGTCGCCAACAAAGCGAATTTGTCGTCCGCGACAGGTTTATACCGGGCCAAACGTGCGAGAGTTCGTTCCGATCGCCAAGCGATAGATCTTTCTCAAACCTCAGTCAGGCATTGATGAACGATCAATCCGAATCTGACAATCCGTACAATGCTCCGCAAGCCGCTGTTGCGGTGGAGGTGGCTGATGTTCAGGCGACGACTTTGGGGCAAATAGCCAAACGCGTTTTTCTCGATTGGGAGAAGATGCGTTTGGCCTATATCGGAATTCTTGGGGTTTTCACATTGTTGATGGGCTGGCCCCATCTTGGCTCACTCGAGTTTTGGGCAATCTCGATTTTTGGCGGCATTGTCGCTAATGGCTGCTATTTCCTCGGGCCGATTGTCGAAACCTACGTCACGTGGCTTGGTTTTCGATCGCTCGCGCTGCGGTGGGTGATGTTCGCGTTGGGTACGATGTTCACGATGTTGGGAGCAGTTGGAGCGTTGTTTTCAATCTCGATGAATCCTTAGACGATCGGTGTAGCTTTGGGATCGAAGAAAGTAGCT
>CALJOA010000017.1 GCA_937981585.1 uncultured Pirellulaceae bacterium
GGCTATCGCCCAAACGGCTAATAAAATCACAACCTAGACGCGTTGGCGAGGGCGAACTCAATTTTACCTTCGCCCTCGCTCACGCGTCGGGTTACCATTTCAGGAACTGTATAAAGTGAGTGCCCTAAAGTGAGTGCCCTAAAGTGAGTGCCCTAAAGTGAGTGCCCTAAAGTGAGTGCCCAAAAGTGAGTGCCCAAAACGGCTCATCGCCCAGACCTAAGCCGGCGAGAACGCTTGAGCTTCGAGGTCGGCAACCAATTTTGAATCAAGTTTAAGTGCCGCAGAAAGCTTCTCCAGATATCCCTGCTCTGCCGCGTTGGTTTTGTCGGTCAGCAGCAGTGAAGCGAGATATATCTCAACGGCGGACTCAGGTGAGTCAGCCGCAGCAGCGATCGCTGCGACGTCAAGCGGTTTTTGCAACTCACTCAACAGAATCTCTGCTGCCGACTTTTCCAGGTCAGACGAATTGATCTGCTCAACGATGACCTTCTGTTCGGCTTCGTCGATTGTCCCGTCGGCTTTTGCCGCACCAATCATGGCCTTGATGATCGCCATGCTGCGGTCGTTGGCTTGAGGCCCCATCAAGTTTGCAATCGGTTGACCGGTAACTTCGAGCCCCTGACTTTTTTGCCACTCTGTGTAAACCTTGTAGCCGATCCCGCCCAGCGCTGCGAGTGAACCAAGCTTAACCGCCGGGCTGAGAACCTTGCGTCCGGTTTTGGTACCGACCAATAGCGCCAGCAATCCTCCGGCGGCTGCGCCCACGCCAAGATTCTTGAGCAACTTGTCGCGCTCGGGGCCGGGAGGTGGCAACTGATCCTGAGCGAACTGAACGCCTTGCTCGGCCAGCTCTTTGCCTTTTTGGACGCCTTGCTGAGCAAGGTCTTTGCCCTTTTCGGCGAGCTGTTTTCCTTTCTCGGCCAGCTCTTTGCCTTTTTCGGTAAGCCCGGAGCTTTGGGCGTGCGCTATCCCTTGCTCGGCCAACTTGCGGCCAGATTCGAGAAGTTGTTCGAGGAGTGCTTTGGTATCCATGAGATTCCTGAGAAAGAGAACGAGCGTTTTTGCAGTGCCAGCAGCGCGATACAAATTTCGATCGCGACCCAATTATTATTTCAAATTGGCTTGGTCTGACCAGTCACTGCTCGCACGCCTGTCAAACTGGCGAACTAATATCACACTTCGGCAGGCAATTCGGCGATGATCCAGAGAAAATACGAGATCGGGGCCGCAAAAACCATTGAATCAAGAATGTCCAGGACACCACCCAGACCCGGCAACCAACTGCTTGAGTCCTTGGTGTTGCAATCTCGTTTGATCAGCGATTCGGCCAAGTCGCCCATCATGCCGGCGGCAGTTACCAGAATTCCATAAACGAGAAACCACCACGACGGTTTTTGAACGGTGACTCCGAAAATAGCAGGAGCCACAACAAACAAACAGATCGCGGCCGCAATGCATCCGCCAACGGGTGCTCCTAGCGATCCCTGAAGCGTCTTTCCCGGGCTCAGTTGTGGCGCTAATTTGATTGTGCCAAATCGTTTGCCTACAAAATAAGCAAATGAGTCGGAGAGTTTGACGGTCGAAATCAAAGTCACTAACGTCAAAATTCCGTATCCGTTTCCGCCGCCAAGGAACCGGTGTGGAACCAGAAATCCGAAGCACATCGAAACGTACACAAACACCAGTGCGCAGCGCCCAATGCGATCGACGACTTCGCCTTTGCCTTTTCCACCAATTGGAGTGCGATAGTTAAGCATCTCAAATGCAAAGGTCAGGACAATCGCCAGTACGACTCCCGAGAGTCCCCATCCGAAAATTCCGATAGCGCAATCGGCTGGATAGTCGTGCCACCAAACAGGAGCACAGGTCACCAGCAACATTGCAACGGTCGCGCCGACAACAAAGTTATGATTGACCCGGTTGGTCACGTTGCCCATCATCGCGACCAGTTCGCTGGCGGCCATCGCCGCGGCAATCGTGCAAAGCAAACAGACAATCAAGCCCGGTCGACCGAAGATTTTGTCGGTGCCTAACCAGAAATCAACGCAGAGTAACAGAATCGTGACCGAGATGATCACCGCAGCCGAAATCAAACGCCGTCCCAGCATGCGACTCTCCTAGGTGTTGAGTCCGCCAAACCGGCGACTGCGATTTGAAAAGTCGATGATCGCTTCGTGGAAATCTGCAATGGCGAACTCCGGCCACATTCGTTGAGTGACCCACATTTCGGCATAGCTGATTTGCCACAACAGGTAATTACTGATTCGCATCTCGCCAGCGGTTCGGATCAACAGATCGGGGTCAGACATTCCGGCGGTATAAAGATGAGCCGAAACCAGTTCTTCCGAAATGTCGTCGGCATTCAGTTCGCCACTAACAACTTTTTGGGTAATCTTGCGAGTCGCGTCAACGATTTCGGCTCGACCGCCGTAATTGATTGCCAGGCACAAGCAAGTCCCAGTGTTGCCCGCCGTCATTTCAAGTGACTTGTCCATTTCTTTTTGAACGTCGGCAGGTATTCGCTCGCGTCGACCGATGATCTGCAACCGAATATTGTTCTCCATCATCGTTTCGCGTTCATCGATCATGTACTGCGATAGCAGGAACATCAAAAACTCAAGCTCGTCCTCGGGACGTTTCCAGTTTTCACTGGACAGGCAATACAAAGTCAGTTGCTCGATGCCGATCCGGGCGCATTCCTCAGTAATCACTCGGACCGTTTTGGCACCTTGTTGGTGTCCACGGATTCGCGGAAGCTCCTGACGCTGAGCCCACCGTCCGTTACCGTCCATGATGATGGCGACGTGCCGAGGTTGTCTTTCTTTGGGAACGTCGAGTTCAGAATCGGGTTTGGTGGATGATGACATTTGTTTGTTCGCTTGGCCCAGGCCGGCGGAGTCTTTAAGAGTAAAAGACGAATCAAAGCGTGCGTTAAACGGACTTGGCTTTCAAATAGTTTTCCAGCGACTCGTTTTCAGGAATGTGAATTGTTTGCGCGCGATCTGGGCCAACGGAGATGAACTCGATCGGTCGCCCGATCAGCGTTTCGATCTTTCGAGCGAACTGGAGCGATTTGGTTGGTAGATCATCGAGGCTGCGTGCGCCCGTGACATCAGTTTGCCAGCCAGGAATCGTTTCATAAATCGGTTTGACGTTCCTGAGGTCGTTGACCTGGCCTGGGAAATGCGTGATCCGCTCTCCGTTCAATTCATACGCAACGCAGACCTGGATCTCTTCGAGTTCGCTGAGCACGTCCAGCATCGTCAGCGCGATTGAGGTCACTCCGCCCAGCCTCGCCGTGTATCTCGCGGCCACAGCATCCCACCAACCGCAGCGTCTGGGCCGACCGGTTGTCGTTCCGTATTCGTTGCCAAGGTCACGGATATGTTGCCCTGTATCGTTGTCCTGCTCGGTTGGGAATGGACCGCCGCCGACTCGAGTCGCATAGCTTTTGGTGACACCGATGATTTTGGAAAGCCAATTACCTGGGACGCCCGAACCAGTTGAAATTCCCAGCCCCGAACTATTGCTGCTGGTAACAAATGGAAACGTGCCGTGGTCAATATCCAAAAGAGAACCCTGGGCGCCTTCGAACAGAATGTTCTTGTCTGCGTCAACGGCGTCGAGCACGATCTGGTTGGTGTCGGTGATCATCGGTGCGAGCTTTTTCGCGTAGGCCGAAAATTCTTCGACAATCGCATCGGCATCGAGCTCTGGAGCCGAGCCGGAGGCTGCGGACAGGATCTTTGTTTTGACGGCGACGATCCTAGCGACGCGTTCGGCGAAATCGGGCTGAATTAGATCGCCCATGCGAACGGCAAAACTCCGTCCGATCTTGTCGGCGTAACAGGGACCGATGCCTCGCAGCGTCGTGCCGATGTTGTCTTGGCCCGACACCAACTCGTTCCACATTTTGTCTTCTAAGACATGCCATGGCATCACGACGTGGGCGCGCTGGCTGATCTTCATCCGGGCGGCAACGTCGATCCCGCGCTCGGCCAGCATTTCGATTTCTTTGAGGATCGTCGGCGGGTTGATAACCACACCTGGCGAAATCAAATTCAAGACGCCTTCGTTGATGATCCCGCTGGGGATGTGGTGAAGCTTGTACACGTCGTCGCCAATGACGACGGTGTGACCCGCGTTGGCGCCGCCTTGGTAGCGAACCACGAGGTCCTTGCCTTCAGTAAGCAGATCGACGAGTTTACCTTTGGCTTCGTCGCCCCACTGCAATCCAATTACGCACTGTCCTGGCACCCTGAACTCCTCAGGTTATGAATGAAGAAGTCGCTTTTTTTTGGTCTGCGACGAGTTGTCTGTTTGGGTAAGCCACGACATCGTGTGAAAACTCGAATTCAAATCTTAGTCAGCAAACCGGGGTTTGAATTCCTCGATGCGAGTCATGACAAGCTCACAAGTCTAATTTTTTCGAACCGATGCGGTCAACCATCGGTTAGAATTCTGGAGCCAGAATTGTGGAAATCCAGCGCCACGACCCCGTCCAAATTCCAATTTGTCGCCAAGGGCTACCTAATGTGTCCAAAGCGTCTCTCGGTTGCGGTCGGATCGTGATGGGATTGCATCTGTTGCGTGCGGTGTATTGCTCGGTATCGGACTCAGCCGATGCTTGGCCGGCGTTGTGATTATATTGACCCTGCAACGCCGAATTTATAACAATTGGCAGATATCGACTTGTGGCTTGGTCATTTTTGTGGCTCAATCGCGAGTTGGCAACAAACAAATTTTGAGTGAAGTATTTACAAGCTCTAGACGAGCGATTGGCGGTTTTGATGCGTAACGTTTCTGATTTCCTTTGCCCGGACAATTTCCGGTTGGATCGACGGCTGTTTTTGTTTCTTGGGATATTGATTGGCCTGGCTGCAGCTCCTCTCAGCGCCCAGCAAAAAGGCGTTGCCACGATTCGTGGAAAGATCGCTTACGACAAAACTCGGATCCAATCGTGGGACGGAAATCGTCTGATTATTCCTTACAAGGAGATCAACGCCAAGATTCGTCAAAAAGTCCAACCCAAAGACGCCCCATTTCCCAAGGGCTACAAGGACTTCACTCCAGCGGCCAAACTGAAATGGCAAAAAGAATTTCTCGCAACCGCTGCGGGAAAGAAGTTGGTCGCGTTCAACAAAAAATTGATCGACGAAGCCAACGCGTTTGATGTAAAGTTTGAAAAGGACGGCAAGTTCGTGATCTACGATGTGCCCTACGGAACCTATGGAATCCAGGGTCGAACCGACAAAGAGATCGACGGAAAAGCCTACGCGTTTGAGGTCTTCGGCGAGATCCCGGTCGTTAGCGGAATGGATGACATTCCGCTTAAGCCAATGCGGGTTGAGGTTACACCACTTATCAAGCGCGACGAAGTTGCTCCTCCGCTTGCTGCCAAAACTCACAACAACAAGCATACGTTGAGCCTGGATCACAAGTCCTTCAAAGGCAAAATGATCTTCCTGAATTTTTGGATATCCAAAAGCCCTTCGTCAGTCGTCGAGCAAAAGATGGTTCAGGAAATGTATGCCAAGCTCATGTCAAAGCACGACATGAAACTGATTTCGATTTGTGTCGACAAGGATCGTGAAAGAGCGATCGACTATATCAAGAGAAACAAACTCAAAGAGGGGAGCCACGGATTTACCGATGGCGTTGAGCATCGCACGATTTTTGACTACGGCGTGCGAAGTTTCCCGTCGTTTTGGCTGATCGGTCCTGACGGAAAAGTCATGATGTCTCAGTACGAGATTGGACAGGCAATGCGGATCAAGCCTAACCTTGAGACGATTATCGAAGATCGGATCACAGGGAAAGACGTGCCAACTCCAGCAACCGCCGAGAAACCGGAAGGCGCTGGAAAGAAACCGACTTCTGCGGTTAACCGAAATCCCAAGTCAACCGAGGACGGGTAAGCCTCGGGTGTCATGTCGCCGATGTCGCCGATTCGAGAAACGCCGGCAAACTATTTTCGCTTGGCCCGCGGATGGGCTTGCTCATACGCTTTGCGCAATCCAGCGGTGCTAACGTGCGTGTAGATTTGGGTTGTGACAAGACTTTTGTGACCAAGCAGTTCCTGGACGCTGCGAATATCGGCTCCCGCGTCCAACAGGTGCGTTGCAAAACTGTGGCGAAGCGTATGGGGCGATGTTCTTGAATCCAGCCCGGTTATCGTTAAATACTTTTCCAGCATTCGGGCGACTGAGCGAGTAGAGATACGTTTACCGAACTTGTTGAGAAACACGGCGGATGCTTCTTCTTTGGAAAGCCCCTTGGCAATCGTGCGTTTGTTCAGCCATCGCTTGATCGCTCGAACAGCGTGGCTTCCCAGCGGCGCCAAACGTTCCTTTTTGCCTTTTCCGCGAACACGAACCAAGCCGTCATCCAGATCGAGGTCCCCAAGGTTGATCCCGACCAGTTCGCTGACACGAAGCCCGGCCGAGTAGAGCGTTTCCAGAATCGCCCGGTCTCGCAGGCCAAGCGGTTCTGACTTTGACGGAGCAGCCAGTAGTTTTCCAATCTCACGGCCAGAGAGAAAGTGTGGAAGCTTCTTTTCGCGGCGCGGGTTTCGAAGCGGTTTGGCAGGATTGGAATCGCAAAGCCCTTCCCGCTGGGCAAACCGAAAATAGCTTCGCAGCGACGCCAGCCGGCGGGCAACCGAACTCTTGGCATAGCCGGCTTCGTGCAACGCCGCAACGTAAGTTCGTAGGTCCAACGGCGTCAACTGGCTGGGAGAGGGCGAGCTGCCGAGCGAATCGACAAGGTAGTCATGAAGAAGCTCAAGATCTTCCCGGTACGACTTGATCGTCAAATCAGAACAGTTGCGTTCGATTTTTAGATACCGAAGGAATCTGGGGATCGAATTTTCCAATCCTGCAACCTCGTAGACTGTCAACGGCCTCGTAGTTTGTCAACGTTAAGACGTTGGGGTGAAATCATTACTCGCCAGCCGTCGTTTGGTTGAGGCACGATTTCGCCGTTTCTCGCCCACCTGTTTCTCACCCGCAATTTGCGGCTGCACCTCCCTGGCACTTCAAGGAAACCCGGCGCGTGAGCGAGGGAGCAACATGCCATCCCTCGCTTACGCGTCGGGTTACCAATTGACTGCTGGCAAACTGCTAAATGGTGTCGTCGCCCGAAAGAAGATCTTTCCCCGAGAATTGGTCGACTTCGGGATAATCGAACCGCGATTGAAGTGATGCGGGGGCAGGGCTGGATTTCTCGATCGAGCGGACTTTTTGGCTTAAAACGGCTGCGTCATACCAAGAGAAGCTCAGTTTCGAGTCAGAGGCGTATTTGCCCAACGTTCTCAACGTTTCACTCTTCTTCTTGTCATCAAACAAAAAGATGTATCTTTCTTCGCCTTTGACCAAGGCAACTACGTTGATGTCTTGTGACACGTTGATTCCAGTCTTGTCGGGTGGGTGATTAACCCAAAAGTCTTTCGCTAGTTCTGCACCGTGGAAAGAAGACGCTTTCCACAATTTCTCATCGGCAGCGCTGCGAGACCTCAACAGGACTGTTTGGCGGAACGATGATTGAATCAGAATCGACAATTAAAACGACCATACAATCGGCACATTGGCGCAATTGACTCAGGTGAGCGTTACAATCGGAATGTTTGAAGAGTAGTGAGTTGGAATCGCGCTTTGATTGCTTACTCTGATTGTGTGCTAACAAACGAATCCAACCGAGCTGCGGGTTCTTGGAAGCGGACTGCCAAGACATCTAAACTGCCGCTTAAACTGCTCGCCTAAACTGCTCGCTTGGATGATGCGTCTGTTCAAGCTTGGAAAGACTTTGCTTTCACTTTAAAACTCAAATCAACACTGGCAGACTTCTTAACTCTCACTGGAATGCTCGCAGGTCATGGACTCGTTTGATCCCTATCAAGAGTGGTTGGGCATTCCCTCGCAGATGCGCCCGCTCAATCATTACATTTTGATAGGCATACGCATTTTTGAGTCTGATCCCCGAGAAATCAGAAAAGCCTACGACGCCAGGGTGAAGCTCCTCAAGACGTTCCAATCGGGCCCCAGGGGGGAGATCTCTGCCCAGTTGATCTCGAAGATTGGAAAGGCGAAACGGGATTTAAGTGATCCAGAGCGAAAATCAAAATACGATATCTCGCTGAAAAAAATATTAAAGGATCGACAACGCGAGCTTGAAAGATCTCAGGAAGAATTAGAGGGTGAATCGGAGCAAGCACACCAGTCGCCAGCAGGGTCGGAGCCAAGCGAAAGTTTTATCGTTGTCGATGCCCAGCGTTCCGAAACCCAAATTCCCCAAACCCAACGTTCTGATGCAGTAACTGCTATACCGACGACTTCATCGGTCCAACCTCAACGGCTTGCCAAATCAAAGTTTGATATCAGTTCTGACGAAGACCAAGAGGACGGCGAATCGGAGGTGCTATCGCCGTTTTCGCTGCTGACTGATATTCGATATCTTGTCGGATTGCTCGCACTATCGGTCGTCATTATGACAGCAACCGTAAAACTGTTTGGCTCTGGAGGAGTGGAGGTCGCCGAAACTCCGGCAGACAGCCAGCCACAGAATTCAGCTCCCGTTGAGAAGGTTGAATCACCACCGAAGCCATTGGATTTGCTGGCAAGGGTTAAGCAGGCGGACGACGGCTCGTTTGAGCTGCCGATTGCAAAAGGGAGTTTGACGGGAACGGATATCAATCTCGGGTCCAACGGGATTACCGGTTGGAGCTTGGGAGATGAAGCGGTCTGGATGCTGGTCGTTAACGACCGCAGGGACGGCTATTTCAATTGCCGTATTACTTATCAGGCGAATCAGGAAAGCGCCTTCGAAATCCAGCTTGGCAATCGAAAGCCCCGCCCATTTACAATCTATCCTCACGATAAGGATTTCGAGGAACAGTTTATCGTTCGTTTGGGGGCGGCGAAAAAAGATTCGAATGAACAACTGCTGAGAATCAAATCCACCCAAACGCGGGCTCATGAAGTCCAGATCAAGCGAATCCGGTTGATCCCCAATCGGTGATCCACTTGAGCCCTGATTTTCCTCTAGCTTGCCCCTGAACGCCCTCTTTCGAGCCGGCGTTGGAAAGCCTCCTGGGGAATGATGGTGACATCGGTCGTCGCTACCAAATCGGTCCGCAAGATGTCTTCTTCTTTCTTGGAAGCTGGCAAAGTGAATTTGACAATGAAGCCACCGACCTGCATCCCCTGCATCTCATAGTTGGGAGGCCAGAAGTCTTCGGCTCGGGTTGCCAAGGCTCGTGCCAGCAATCGCGTCGCCCGACCGGAGAACCCACCAAGCACCATTTCCAAGCGACCTTGAGACTCGCGGTGAACGTAGAAAACAAATGCAACTTCTTCGTTCTTGTTGTCGGCTCCACAGCGAACCCAGGTTCCCTTTTCGTCTTCGTAATAAAGGCCGTCTTTAAGCTTTGTTTCTTTTTTGCTCAAGTTCAGACCCGCAACGCATGAACTGGGATGGGGATCATTGTCGCGATAACGCATGAAAAACGGAATCGAACGTTGGCTTGGATCTTCGACATTGTCTTGGCTTTCGAACGGATCGCAATTGAAAGCTCGGGCCAATACGATTTCTACGACTGGATTGCTTTTGGTGCTGCCAATTCCGATCAGGGCCTTGTCGCCTTTGGATTCAGAAAAGTCGCTGTAGACCATCCTCGCGCGGCGAGCGACCTCGGCATCGTCGGCTTGGCCAGGGCTCCACACCAGCGATTGCTTCAGATGCTCGGGGTGGGGCAGATTGTCGGCCGCCAACATGTTGAGTTCGCCCTTGGGCTTGCGCAGTTTTGCGGTTCCACCAAGGGTCGTAACGCCGTTGAGGATCTCACCCAGCAAAACGGAGTCTGACGCGACCACAAACGAGACGTCGGGGCGAGATTCGGCACTGACGTCCTTGCGAACGCCAACGCACATCTCAAGTCTTTTTCGACGTGCCAACAGCTCCCAGAAATTCTCTGGTTCGACTGCAAACAGGGCCCCCGGCAACTGGTCGGCTGTCGCATGTCCATGCTCGATCAGATAGTCACACAGCCGTGAAAGAGCCTTCAACGGGATATATTTGACCTCGTTTTTGAGCAATGCTGCGACTTGGTGACGATCGAGGCCAGTATATTCAACGATTGATTTGATCGTTCCGGGGCGTCTTCGTGGATCTGGGACGTGGCCCAACAGTTCTGCCAACCTAAAACTGTACTGCATTTCGGATGTCCTTGAGCGACTGGTCTCTAAGCGTGAGGGGATGAGAATTCCATTACCCCTAGAATAAGCACATCTATGGTGTTTTCAAAGCCTTTGCTGGATAAAGCTTAGTAAATTCCCGTAAAACGGTCGTTACAACCCGGCTCTGCAGCTCGATGGCGGTTCAGCCTTACCAAATACGAGTGGTGGCTCACAAAACGGTAGTCAAAAAGGCGGAATCCGGAGCTTTGAAATGATCTAGCCGCTGGAAAAGCGTTTTGATAACGTCCGCGCTCAACATTTCGAGGTGGGTGACGGAATTGGTCCGCCAGCATGCTCAGCTGAATTCAGGAGTGGAAATGAACTCTACAAAACTGTTCTTTTATGGCTTGATTGTCGTTTCAATGTTCTGCGCCGAGTTAAACGCTCAGGGGCTCAGAATCCCATTTGTAAGCAACAAAAAGACCACCGCCGATAGCGTTCAACTGACGCAAAAAGCAGGGCCATGGCTGATCATGTGTGCTTCGTTCTCGGGTGAAAATGGCCAACAGCAGGCGTTTCGCTTGGCCCAGGAGCTTCGCGAGACCCATCGACTACAAGCCTACGTTTATCAGCATCGTTTCGACGTTGCCCGGGAAGTTCAAGGCAAAGGGCTGGGATTTGAGGTCTTTAAAGACGAAGAGCAAAGAGAACGAGTGCGCCCCAAGCAAATGAAGCTTGCTGGAGAAGAAAGCGTCGAAGAGATCGCAGTCCTGGTCGGCGACTTTTCTTCACTCGAGGATGCTGCGGCTCAGCGAACGCTGGCTGGAATCAAAGCCGTTCACCCACGCACGATGGCCGAGTACGACACCGACCCGACCAACAAGACCCGCGGGCCACTCAGAGCCGCGTTCATGATGCCAAATCCAATGTTGCCTGAGCAGTACTTCGAAGCTCGACAGATCGATGGAGCAGTATTGAAATGGAACAGCAAAACGAAACACAGCTTGTTGAAAAATCCTGGTAACTACAGCATTCGCATCGCGACGTTTGATGGCGACTCAACATTTAAGCTCGACGAAATTCAGGAGACCAAAGCCAGAGATTCATGGATGCAGAAAAATCGCAAGGCCATTACCGATAGTAAGCTCGTCAACGCGGCCAAGAAAGCGACTGTGTTAACGGCTGCTCTTCGCCAACAAGGGATCGAAGCCTACGAGTTCCACGATCGTCATGAAAGCTACGTTTGCGTTGGTGGCTACCAGTGGATCGTCGAGGAAGACTCCAAAGGCAATAAGCGAAACAATCCAGAAGCGGTCGCGGTGATCAAAAAGTTCAAGGGCGAAATGCTCAAGGATCGCAAAGGCCAGACGGTGATGAGGACTTACAAGCTGCCAGATAAACTGGTCCAAGCTGGAATCTCCTGTGACGTTCAGCCAATTCCGGTTTTGATTCCCAAAGCCCCAGCGTCTCACACGGCCACCAAAAAAAGGCTTTTTGGCCGGTATAGTAGGTAGCAACTCACTAGTGCTGCGTTACAGCTAAAAAAACGGCTCGTAGCTAAAAAAACAAAACGGCTCGTCCTCAATCACTAGGCAACCTTCGTGCTGCCGGAGGCGCACGCTCTGGGGGCTTCGTCGCGTTCGTGACTTCGCTTGCGTTGACACACTTCTTTGATTTGCGGCGCCCAGGTCCAGCGTAATTACTGCTTGCAGCAACCTTTGCGATTTCCCGTCGCGCTGATCAAGTTGCCGATCAAGTCGGGCTTCGTTCTCAGGGCCTGAATTTGATCGCTTGGATGGCGAGCAGCGATTTGTGACTCCCGTTGCCAATTCCGCCCCTGCAAATATTTCGGCGGCAAGCAGATGCCCCTCGTCTTATTCATCATGTGGCTTTCAGCGGCGAAACGCCAAATTGTCCAGTACTCAATGCTTGGTAGGCACACGTTGGTTGGCCGCAAAAACTCCGAAAAAACGGCACCATAATCAGACCTATAAATCATATTGGAAATACGTGCTGGTTGTTTGCCTTGATCAATACCGATGCGTAAAACGATTGGTGCGGCGGATGATAAATTACAGGAATTACGATGGAATCTGACAATCGACTTCCAACCGGTGAATGGAACGGTTTCTACTTGGAAAACCACCAGCCCAAACGAGGCTGGATGCATCTTTATATGTCCTTCACAGGCGGCAAGATCAAAGGCGAAGGAACCGATTATGTGGGGCCTTGGGTGGCCCATGGCGACTACGACTTGACCAGCGGAATTTGCTCTTGGGTAAAGCAGTATCTCGGCAAGCATTCTGTCACGTACTCAGGTCTGATTTCCGATAAAGGCATTATGGGCCAATGGGAGATCTCATTTATTGCCGGCGACTTCCATATTTGGCCCAAAGGCATGGCGATGCTTGATGAGCACTACATGAACGAGGAATTGGTTCAGCCAGCACCGGCGGTCGATTTTGAGACAGCCGACGCCGAAGATTTTTTCTCTTTGGTGTAAAACCGACCTGAATTGGCAAAAAAGCCCTTTGAGGCGGGTTTGATTGCCAGTAGAATCCTCGATTCGAAACTGGTCGATTTGGAAACATTTTGGCCAAAGGTTTTGACGTACAGATCGGTGAAGCAATGAATAAAATGAAAACCCACAAGGGAACCAAAAAGCGTTTCCGTTTGACTGCCACTGGCAAGGTCAAGCACCGCGCTTCAGGTAAATCCCATCGTAACGTGCGAATGAGTTCAAAACGGACTCGCAAGCTTCGTGGCGGTGGTGCCCTGCTTGATACCTGCATGGTCAAGTCTGTCACTAAGGCACTCGGCAAATACAGTTATTAAGTTCGTTCAGCTGTTTGGCGTTAGCCACAGCCGAGCCGTTTTGGCGATAGCCACGGTTTACCAGATTCAACTTGCGAGTCCTTCTCGCGTGCTCTGACGGGCAACCAACTTCAGACGATTAGTCCGAGGCCTGTTTAGCAAAACAAAAAGGTTACTCAAATGCGTACAAGCAAAGGTGCAGCTCGCACCAAAGCCAAGCGACGGCTTTTCAAACGAGCCAAAGGTTATCGCGGTGGTCGCAGCAATATGCTGCGAACCGTCAAAGAGACTCTGATCCGCTCAGGCGTTTTCGCGTTCCGCGATCGTCGCGTCAAAAAGCGAACATGGCGACGACTTTGGATCACACGAATCAATGCGGCGTGCCGTCAACGTGGACTCCGATACAGCGAGTTCATCCACGGCCTGAAGAAAGCCGGCGTAGAGCTAGACCGAAAGTCGCTTTCGGAAATCGCGATTTGCGATCCTGCTGGTTTTGACGTGATCGTTGAATCCGTCAAGGAAAGTTTGGCCGCTTAGTTCTCCGGAATCGGGTTCACGAAATTTGATATATTTACGGGGAAGACAACAGGCCAGTTGTCTTCCTTTTTTTAGGTCCATCATGCGCCTCAGAGCTTTGGTTGACAAAAAAGGCACCGCTAATGAACGCAAATAGACGCTAATTCATCAGTGGTCACGGTGGATAAAGTATCAGCGTTTCATTAGCGTCATAAGCGGTTAAAAAATCAGCATCAAAGCGACTTCCAACAGGTTTGAAGCTCACTAGCTTCAACAGCTTCACGCCAACATTTTTTACTCAACCTAAACTCAGCCTTTATGTCTGCCACCGCTATGACAATCCAAGAGTTCGTAAGTCAGCTTGACCAGCTTTCCGAAAAAGCGACCAAGGCATTCGCGGACGCCACCGATGCGGATTCACTCGACCAAGCCCGAATTGCATTTCTCGGTTCCAAAAAAGGCGAACTCAAAGCGATCCAAAAAAGCATGGGCGCTGTTCCCAAGGAAAGCAAAAAAGAAGCCGGGTTGAAGTTCAACGAAGTCAAAGGCGCAATTCAACAGGCGTTCGAAGCCGCCCAGGCGCGTTTGCTTGGCGGCTCTGGCAGCCGTGTTGCCGATCCGAAATTCGACGCGACCCTTCCCGGAACTGCGTTTCGAGTCGGACGTTTGCATCCGATCACGCAAACGATCAACGAACTCAAAGACATCATGGGACGGCTTGGATTCACACCCGCCGAAGGCCCGGAAATCGAAGACGACTATCACAACTTCGAAGCCCTCAACATTCCGCGCGTGCATCCCGCTCGTGATCCGCTGGATAATTTCTATCTCTCGGTCGCCGGAAAAACCAACGATGGCGCGCTGTCAGACAATCCGCTTTTGATGCGATCCCAAACCAGCACCGTTCAGATTCGGGTGATGGAAGACACCAAGCCACCGATTCGAATTGTCTCGCTGGGCCGTGTTTATCGTCCTGACGAAACCGACGCGACACACTATCCGATGTTCCATCAAATCGAAGGCCTGATGGTCGACGAGAATGTAACGCTTGCCGATTTAAAGACCGTTTTGAATCTGTTCGCGACCAACTATCTGGGCAATGAAGTTCCAGTGCGAATTCGACCGTCGTTCTTCCCGTTCACCGAACCAAGCGTCGAAGCCGATTATTTCTGGGACGGTCGCTGGGTCGAATTCGGCGGTGCCGGAATCGTCGATCCCAACGTTCTTCGCAGCGTCGGTTACGATCCTGAGACGTATTCCGGTTTCGCATTCGGTTTGGGCATCGAACGTCTTTGCATGATCCGCCACCAGATTAAAGACATTCGCGATCTGTTCACCAACGACGTTAGATTTTTGCGCCAGTTTTAGTTAAGCACGACTTACTCAAGATACAAAGGTTCTGTGACGGTAAACCCGACGAGGCTGTGATTTTTTCAAAACACTCCTTAACACCATCAGCCGTTTTGGCGATAGCCACGGTTAATGGCAGTTCAACCGGGGCTATCGCCCAAACGGCTAATGAAATCACAACCTAGATGCGTAAGCGAGGGCGAACTCAAATTTAGCTTCGCCCTCGCTTACGCGTCGGGTTGCCAATTGTGCGTCGCTTCGAACCTTTAACAAAACCAACCTTCACCGAACCTGAAAAACAATGATCGTTTCCTGGAACTGGCTTTCACAGTACGTCGATCTCAAGATGTCACATGACGACTTGGTCGATCGGCTGACGATGTCTGGCTTAAATCACGAAGGCACCGAAGCATTCGGCGCAGATCAAGCGATTGATCTCGAAGTCACCAGCAACCGCTGTGATTGTCTTGGGCACATTGGCGTTGCCCGTGAAGTCGCCGCGCTCTACGAATCGGAATTGAAGATCCCGGACCCCCAACCGGCCACGGGTTCGGAATCAATCGACAAACACTGCACCGTTGAAATTGAATCACCAGAAACCTGCTTTCGTTACACCGCTCGCCTGATCAAAGGCGTCAAGATCGGCCCGAGTCCTGATTGGATGCAGCAACGCCTCACGGCTCTTGGAATTGCGATCGTCAACAACGTCGTCGACGCGACCAACTACGTAATGTTCGAATGTGGTCAGCCGCTTCACGCTTTCGATTTCGCAAAAATCAAAGACGGCAAGATCATTGTTCGAAGTGCGACCGCCGACGAAAAGTTCAGCGCCATCGACCACCGCGAGTACACGCTGGCTCCAGGAATGTGTGTGATTGCCGATGCCGCCGAACCAATTGCACTTGGTGGCGTCATGGGTGGTGCCGATTCCGAGGTTTCAGATTCCACAACCGACGTTTTGATCGAAGCCGCCTATTTCGAGCAGTTGGCCGTTCGTAACGCCGCCCGGAGGTTAAAGCTTCACAGTCCGTCGTCGTTCCGATTCGAACGCAACGTCGATTCAGCGAATCTTGATTGGGCCAGCCGACGGGTTTGCGAGTTGATTCTTGAGACCGCCGGAGGTGAATTGCTTGACGGATTGATCGATGTTGGCCAGGCCCCAAAAACACCTGAGCCGGTGACGCTTCGCTATTCGCAGTTGTCACGGTTGCTTGGTATCGACATTCCGGATTCGTTCGTCGCTCCGACACTGGAAAAGCTGGGCTTGGTCGTCCAAAAATCGGCCGAAACATCTATCACTGCAATCCCACCCAGTTGGCGAAAAGACCTGACCCGCGAGTGCGATCTGGTCGAAGAAGTCGGTCGGATTTACGGGTTCGACAAGATTCCAGACAACGTCAACGTCCCGATGGCGGCTTCTTATCGCCCCAAAACCGATCGCGTGATCGACAAGATTCGAGGTGTGATGACGGCGGCGGGTTTCGATGAAGCCGTCACGCCCAGCCTCGTTCCCCAGCCGTGGTCCGATGCTTTTACTCCGTGGTCCGACTCGCCTCCGATGATCAGCAGTCAGCCAATGTCGGGAGTGTTGGAAGAGTATTCCAAGAACATTGGAGCTGTGAATCTGCTGCGTCGTAGTTTGGTTCCCAGTCTGGTCGAAGTTAAGCGGATCAACGAATATCGTTCCAATACCGATGTCAGTTTGTTTGAGATCGCCAAGGTCTACCTCACCGTTGGTGAAGACAAAATTCCCGACCAGCCAACCAAACTGGCGCTAGTCAGTGACCGGGATTTCTACTTCGTCAAAGGGGTGATTGAGTCACTGGTACAGATGCTCAACCCTGCGGCGGAGCTTTCGATCGTAGCTTGTGACAATGACCTGCTCGACGCCAGCCAGGCAGGAGAGTTGACCGTTGGCGGTGAGCATTCGGAAACCACCAGCAGGCTTGGCTGGATTGGTCAAGTTTCCAAATCGGGTCGAAAACGATTTGGGCTGCGTTCCGATGCGATCGTTGCAGAAGTCGATCTTGCTGTTCTTGAAGCCCAGTCGGTCTTGATTCCGCAACATTCTTCGCACAGTACATTCCCACCGGTCTCACGCGATTTGAATTTCATTGTCGACGATGCCGTTCGCTGGGGAGAACTGGAATCGACGGTTCGTTCAGCCTGTGGAGAACTACTTGAGTCGGTTCATTATCGGGAAACGTTTCGCAATGAAAAAAGTGATGGGCCGGGGAAAAAGCGATTGTTGCTTTCGGTGGTGCTGCGATCAGCAACAGCGACGATGACCGGCGAAGAGGCCGACGAAGTTTGTCAGTCGATCATCTCGGACTGCAAATCAAAACACTCGGCAGCCTTGGTCGGATAGTATCAGTGCTTGGTCCATAATTGCCAAAGTGCCGCTGTCCGACTAGGTGCCGATGGACAATTCTGCGTTGAACTCAGCCCGCCTTGAGGCGGAAGATTCGCGAGCTGGCTAAACCGGTACTGCCAACAGAGGCTATGAAATGGGCTTCAGCCAAATGCAAAAATGCAATACTCCGAGAAAAAGATCATCTACCTAACCGCCGGAGCCGGCGGTATGTTCTGCGGAAGTTGCCTGCATGACAATGCGCTTTCTCATGCGCTGGCAGTTCAGGGCTGGAAAATTCAGCTTGTTTCGACCTACACGCCGATTCGAACCGACGAAACCGACTACAGCATTGACCAAGTACTGTTCGGCGGCATCAACGTCTATCTCCAGCAGAAGATCCCCCTGCTCCGCTACGTTCCTTCGGTCCTGGACAGGTTCCTCGATTCACCGTGGTTGATTCGGAAAGTAACGTCGCGGGCAATGGAAACGGATGCCAAAACGCTCGGCAAGTTGGCTCACTCGATGTTGTTGGGATCAAAAGGCAATCAGCGCAAAGAAGTCGCCAAGCTCTGTAAATGGGTCCGATTGGCGCAACCCGATTTGATTATTTTTACCAACATGTTGATCGGCGGCTGCATCGAAGACGTTAAATCGACTGAAGGTATGGCCGACGTCCCGATTCTCGTGACGCTGCAAGGCGACGACGTGTTTCTTGATAGCCTTCGCGAGCCCCACAAAACAAAATGCATCGATCGGATCAAGCGAATTGCTGATTCGGTGGACGGGTTCATCGTGCAAAGCGAATTTTTTCGCGGCTATATGAGTGAATACTTTTCGATTGCTCCCGATCGAGTCCACGTTACTCCACTCGGCCTCGACGTTAGTGATTTCTCAGAATTTGTCGATGACTCGCCTGGTGCTGGAACTTCAAACGCCAACGCGGATGAGAAAGTGATCGGCTACATGGCTCGATTGGCTTTTGAAAAAGGGTTGCATCATCTGGTCGACGGATTCATCGAGTTGAAATCCCGGCCATCGACCGACCACATCAAGTTGAAGATTGCTGGTTGGCTTGGTCCTGAACATCGCTCCTACGCTCAGCAGCAATGGGAACGGTTGGATGCCGCCGGATTGTCGCAAGACTATGAGTATTTGGGTTCGATCGAACGGGCACAGAAGCTTGACTTCTTTCGGCAGATCGACGTGCTCAGTGTGCCCACTGATTTCCTTGAGCCCAAGGGATTGTATGCGCTTGAATCGCTTGCTGCTGGCGTGCCCGTTGTCTTGCCCCGGCACGGTGCATTTCCAGAATTGATTGAGCAATCGGGAGGAGGTGTGCTTTGCAAGCCGCGTGATCCTGTGTCGCTTGCCGATTCGTTGGAGCGTCTGCTCAACGACGACCAGCAGGCAATGGCGCTTGGCCAAGCCGGACAGGCTTATGTTCATCAGCATCGTAATTCCGAGTCGATGGCGACGGCTACTTCTGCGCTGATTGAGAGGTTTGTGAGTTAGGGAGTGGGGATTCCGGGAAACTCAAGACCACTCGGTTGCGCACTTGTGCGTCGAGCTTCCGTCGCTTCGTTGGGGCTTGAGTCTTTATCTGCCCTACCCGACCGTATCGTCGACTTCATACATCCACTTGTTGATCAGTTCGCTGAACTCAGCCATGCACAACAGAATTCCGATCGTACACAGAACGATGCCGATCCAAGCCCACTTCTTTTTCCGTGACGTCAATCCCCAAGCGCCGAGCAGCAAACCCAGCATGCCATTGATGATGCTCCAGTTTGTGATGAACGATCCAAGGAAGCACCAAACGCCAAGCACCAGCGCTCCGACTGCTCCCCCGTTGGCAGACAAATTTTGAAGATGGGAAGCCAGAGGTGGTGGCGTACTGGGTTTGATTGCGATTTTTCCCACGCCAGGCGCCAGCGCGACACCACCATTTTCGCCCGCTACGCTGGACTCTTTAAAAAAATTGGTGATTTGGCTTTTTTCACCTTCGGCGATGTCCGTGTTGGCGTCCGCCAGTGGGCCTTCAACTACAAATGCGTCAACTGGCTCTTGGTCGTTCAAATCAGGCACCGTTTCTGCCAACGGCGCTTCTGCTAACGGCTCCAACGGCATTGAGTCGGCCAATTCCGCTTCGACCGGTTCGACGTGCGAATCGGATTGGTCGTTGGGATCTGGATTGGACGCCTTTTCTTCTGAGCTCATATTCTAGACAATGTGAGTTTGACGATCTGAAGGATGTTAAACTTGGCGGAAGCCAAACTTGCAACGTTTTCAATCAATCAATCGACGAAGGCGTTTTCAATTAAAATTTGCATTGTCGTCAACTGTTACAACGATGCTCCGAAGTATCTGCAACTTAACAGATAACGCATCGCTTGGCGAATTGACAACAAGTATAGACGGGAATCACAGTCCAAAATGACACGATTTATTACGCATTTTGAAAGTGCCATTGAGCCAGGGGTAACTCTGCCCGCCGATTGCGAACAAACGATGCACAACAATCGACCGCTGTGGTCGAGATATGATCTTGAAGGCGTCAAGAGTTCGATGACAAAGTCGGCGCTCAAGTCCCGGAAAAGTGATATGTGGCGGTACCGCGAGCTACTCCCCATTGGGGACGAGATCGAGCCGGTCACGATGAACAAGTCGATGAGTCCAGTCGTTGAATGTCCTCGGTTCGCCCAGCAGATGGGTGTGAAGCACGTTTGGATCAAAGACGAATCTCAACTGCCGACCTGTAGTTTCAAATGCCGCGGAATGTCACTGGCGGCCACGATGGCCCGGCACTTTGGACGTACCAGAATCGCGATGGCCAGCAACGGAAACGCTGGCGGGGCGATGGGCATGTACGCCGCTCGAGCCGGAATGGAGTCGGTTTGCTTCATGCCGCACGACACGCCGATCGCCAATCAAACGGAATGCTACTACAGCGGTGCCAAGCTCTTTGTCACCAACGGCTTGATCGATCAATCTGGAAAACGAATTCGAGAAGGCCACGATCGGGGCCTATGGTTTGATATTTCGACACTCAAAGAGCCGTACCGCCTGGAGGGCAAGAAAACGATGGGCCTTGAATTGGCCGAGCAATTTGAGTGGGAGCTTCCCGATGTCATTCTCTATCCCACCGGTGGTGGCACGGCGCTGATTGCGATGTGGAAAGCCTTCAAAGAACTGCGAGAAATGGGCTACTTGAATAGCCAGACAATGCCCCGAATGTATGCCGTCCAGTCCGATGGTTGTCAGCCGATGGTGACCGCGTTTGAGGCAGGAGAACGATTTGCCACTCGGCACGAGAATGCAAAAACGATTGCCTCTGGAATGCGTGTTCCAACGGCGCTCGGCGATTTTATGGTTCTTGATACCGTCCGAGAAAGTAACGGCGCGGCGATTGCCGTTGCAGAGGAGCGAATTATCGAGTTTCAACGAACCGTTGCGGCTGCTGAAGGTTTAATGATTTGTCCGGAAGCCGCGACCTGTGTGGGGGCACTTGAAAAATTGGTGGAGGCCAACGAAGTATCCGCCTCTGATCGAATTGTTATTTTCAACACGGCGGCTGGACAAAAGTATTTTGGCAGCGGCAAGCTCGAAGGCATTCCTGAGATCGATCTAACCAAGCCGACGGACTGGGATGAATTTGAAGCCCAGTATCTGCCAAAGCTTGTCGGTTCTTAATGCCAAAACGAAAACCTGAAATTCGAATTCGCAGCTACGGCATCTATTCGAATTGGGATCCGAAGACGAAGTTGCTGCCCAAGATTGAAGAATTCACGACGCGGGTTCCGGCAACGATCGACATTGAGTTCGGGTTCATCATCAACATCAAATGGGCCAAAAACTCCGAGCTCGATTACTGTATCGATCATCCGGGAATTCTTGATGCCAATGGCAAGCGTCGGGCGCCGTTCGATGGCAGCGTTTACGTGAAAACCAACGACTGGGATTTCTTTCTTGGCGATACGATCTGGGAGCCGATCAAGGATAAACTTGGTCCATGGCGAATGAGTGTTGGAATAGACGGCAAAATAGTTGCCGAAAAAACGTTTGAGATTTATGCGGACCAGAGCTGACTAGGCTGGTTCGCATTCTGGTAAACTGTTTCGCGTACGGCTTGGGTGGCACTGGCGTTGCCAGTGATCTTTGCAGTCGTCTAAACACTGGCAAAGCCCGTGCCACCCTTCAATCGAATTTTACTCTGTCTCTTGTGACTAGGGCGGACCGAGTCTGGTAAGTCCTTCGTTGGTTTCAAATACAGCCCAATTATGGCCGCCAAGAAAAAAAACAATTCGCCCAATATATTTGAGAAAGAAGAGAAGCGGCTTTACCTCTTCGACGCGATGGCGCTGATCTACCGAGCCCATTTCGCGTTGATACGCAGCCCGCGCTACACCTCGGGAGGCAATTGTACTTCTGCCGTCTTTGGCGTCGCCAACACCGTTCTCGATATCATCAACAAACAAAAGCCGACACACATGGCGGTTGCGTTTGATACTCAGGAACCAACCTTTCGTCACGAGGTGTTTCCGGAGTACAAGGCCCAGCGTGATGCGCTTCCCGAAGACATTGCGGAGCAGTTTCCGCTAGTTGATCGGCTTTTCGAAGCCCTCAACATTACGATGATTCGAAAGCCGGGTTTCGAAGCCGACGACGTGATCGGAACGTTGTCCGTCGAAGCTGACGCCGCCGGGTTTGACACCTTTATGGTTACACCTGACAAAGACTACACGCAGTTGGTCTCTGAAAATGTGACAATGTACAAACCTGGCCGTCAGGGCTCTGGCGCAGAGTTGCTGGGCGTGCCGGAGGTTCTGGATAAATGGCAAGTCGAACGAGTTGATCAAGTCATCGATGTGCTTGGTCTGATGGGCGATTCAAGCGACAACATTCCCGGCGTTCCAGGGATTGGTCCCAAGACAGCTCAGAAACTGATCGCCCAGTTCGACACCGTTGAAAACCTGCTTGAAAATACAGATCAGCTCAAAGGCAAACAGAAAGAGCGGTTAGAGGAAAATAAAGAGCAGGCGATTCTTTCGAAGGAATTGGTCAGGATCAAAACCGATGTGCCTCACGATGTCGTGCTTGATGAATTGGCGTGGAGTGGCTTTGATGACGAAAAACTAAAAACGCTGATGGTGGAGCTGGAGTTTGACGGAATGGGCAAGCGGCTGTTCGGTAAGTCTTTCACTGCCGCACCTGCGCGACAAGCCGTGATTCGTGAGAAGCGGGAGAAAGAGATTCAGGCTTCGCTGTTTGACGAGCCGGTTAAAGAGACCAGCATTAAAGACGTCGAGCATGAGTATACGACGGTCAAAACAAAAAAGGATCGCGCTGCCCTGATCAAGCAACTGATGCGGCAGGATCGGTTTTGCTTTGACACTGAAACGACCGGGCTCAATCCTCGCGTTGCCTTGCCATTGGGTATCGCTTTTTCATTCGAAAAGCATCGCGCGTTTTACGTTGTTGTCCCCGAAAATCGGGACAAGGCGATGATGGTGCTCCAGGAATTTCAACCTGTGTTTGAAAATGAAGCCATCGCCAAGTACGGCCACAATCTCAAGTACGACGTTACGCTACTCAAGTGGCATGGGATCGACGTCAATGGCGAATTGATTGACACGATGCTGGCTCACTCCATGAAAGAGCCCGAGATGAAGCACGGCCTCGACTATCTGGCCAAGATCTACATGGGCTACCAGCCGATTCCCACCAGCGATCTGATTGGAGAAAAGGGCGAAGAGCAACGAAGCATGCGAGACGTGCCGACCGAGATCGTGGCCGAGTACGCTTGCGAGGACGCGGACGTAACGTTGCAGTTGGCCGACATCATCAAGCCTGATATCGAAGCTCGCGGTGTTGCCGAGGTTTGCTACGAAGTCGAGTGTCCTTTAATTCCAGTGTTGGTTGATATGGAGTTTGAAGGCATCAATCTCGATGTCGATGCGCTTGCGGCTTATTCAAAAGTGCTTGAAGACGATATTTTTGCACTCAAAGAAAAAATCTTCATCGCCGCCGGGCGGGAGTTCAACATTGGATCGCCAAAACAACTGGGGATCATTCTGTATGAGGAACTCCAGTTGGTTGAAAAGCCAAAAAAGACAGCGACTGGCCAGTACTCGACGCGCGAGTCAGAGCTCGTTCAGCTGGCCAACAAGCACGAAATTGTGGCCGATGTTCTGGATTATCGCAACGCGATGAAATTGAAATCAGTCTATGTAGATCAACTTCCCGATGCGGTTAATCCTGAGACTGGAAAACTTCATACGCATTACAGTCAGACTTGGACGGCGACTGGTCGGATGCAGTCCAACAATCCAAACTTGCAAACGATTCCCGTACGCAAGGAGCGGGGCCGCGAAATCCGGGCAGCATTCGTACCACGCAACGAGGACTTTCTGATACTCTCGGCTGATTATTCGCAAATCGAATTGCGAATCATGGCGGCGCTGAGTCAAGACCCAGACATGGTTGAGGCCTTTACCACGGGAGCTGATATTCATACGGCAACGGCGGCCAAAGTCTACAAAGTCGAACCCGACGACGTCGATCGAGAAATGCGTTCCAAGGCGAAGATGGTCAACTTCGGGATCCTCTACGGAATCTCAGCCTTTGGACTTCAGCAGCGGCTCAACATTCCACGGAAAGAAGCCAATCAGTTAATCGAAAACTACTACGAAAAGTATCCCGGGGTTCGCAAGTTTATCGACGATACGATCAGGTTTGCGGAAGAGAACGGGTACGTCAAAACTCAGACTGGCCGCCGGCGGCAGTTGCGAGATATCAACTCGCGAAACCGAACGCTCAAGAATGCGGCGGAGCGACTGGCGATGAACAGTCCGATTCAGGGAACGGCGGCCGACATGTTGAAGTTGGCGATGATCAAAGTTCATCGTGTTCTAAAGGACGGTGGGTTTGAAACCAAGATGTTATTGACGGTTCACGACGAAATCGTGTTCGACATGCGGCGCGATGAAGAAGACGTTGTCAAACCGTTGATCGAAGAAGCGATGAAGACGGCCCTAGCGCTGCCAATTCCGATCGAAGTCGAAATGGGCACTGGAGAGAACTGGTTGGAGGCCCACTAATTGGCAACCCGTTATCAAGAAAACGGCTTCGAAGATAGTAGCTCGGCTCTCCGAGCCGAGACCAGAAAACTCATTTCATGGATCGGAGAGCCGGGCTGCCGATACAACTATTTCGAACCGAGGAACTTGAGCCAGCTTTTTCCGCCAACCTTTTTGGCTTCATCGTCGCCTTCGGCTGGTTCAGCGCCGGCTGGTCCACACAGTTTTTCGGCTAGTTCGCAGATCGATTGGGTGATCGCAGCGCTCTTGGCATTTTCAAGAAGTGGCACACCGTTGTTTCGGCACTCAGAGATGACGCCGTAGTTATTCGGGATTCGCCAGAAGATCTGGCGATCAATCGTCTCTTCGGCTTTGCTTGAACTGATTTGAGATTTATCCAAGCCGGAGCGATTTACCACAACGTGCACTTTTTCGTTGACGCCGTCATAAGCTTCGAGCGAAGAGAGCAAGCGAACGACGTTTCTCAAGCACGGTAGATCCAACTGCGTCAGCAATAAGATGTGGTTTGAGGCTTCCAACGCCGCGATGTCTAATCGGCTGTATGATTTTGAAAGGTCAATCACCAAGTGGGTGAATGAGGCTTTCAAAAGCCCAAGGACGCGTTTGAAATCTTCGTTGGGAATACTGTCGATGTCTTCGATCTGCACTGGGCGAGGCAATAAGTAGACACCGGAATTGTGTTTGGTCAGCGACTTTCTCAGCAGAGCCAGGTCCAGTCGCGTGATGTTTTGAGCCACATCCAACAACGTGTAATCGGGTATCATATCCAGAAAAACATCGGCGTCGCCCAGGGCAAGATCCAAATCGATCAACACCACGCTACGTTCGGGGTTGGCTGCCAGAGCAACCGCCAGATTAACTGCGATCGAGGTGGTGCCAACACCGCCAGAAGATCCTGCAACGGTAATGATTGATCCGGCATTGCTCCGCTGTTTACCGCCAAGCGTGGCTGAGATCCTATCGAGCGCGCCAACAAGTTCATCGATTTGAACTGGCGAGTTGAGGAACTCTCTGGCTCCGGCGCGAATCGACTTGAGAATCATCTGGCCGTCAGTTTGTCGACTAACGACGATGATGCCACATTCGGGGTGCGAACGAGTCAGCGCCTCGACCAACTGGAGTGCTTCCATGTCGTCACTATCAATGTCGATAATGGCGATGTCGGGCGTCGTCTGATCAACGATGTCAGAGAAGGCATCGTATCGCGAACAGTCGGCTTCAAGCCAAACCTGATCCATTCCAACCAAATACTTTTTCAGGTTGTCGCGTGTAGATTCATCCGGGTCGCAAATTGAAATCCGTAAAGTACCGCTCATCTGATGTCCGTATCGTTAAAAGTTGCAAGCACGTCTAATCTGCTGTTACCAAATAAATGGGATATCAAGCCCCATCACTTTTATCACCGTTGGGTCGGCCAAGAAAAACCACTGGCATCTGCTTGCTCCGCGATGGCCTCAGTTGGAACTGGTTTTTTTCGGCTCCAAGGCGACTTTCGTGAAATCGAAGGCGTCGCAAACTGAGGTTGTTGCTGTGGAGTAACCTGCGGCTGGAGAGGATAAGGAGATTCGCCAAATTGCATTGGAGATCCCATCTCTACGCCACCTTGGTGAGCGAAGCCTGGCGACATCGTTCCCATCGAGCTTAGTGGGTTGTCAAAGCGATCGTTGGTTGGGCAGCCTTGGTCACATTTGGGAACTTCAATGTGGCCGTTGATGTAAAGTTCTCGATCCGAAGGCGGTCCGGTAAGCTGACCTGGTCCCAAGCGTGGAACTCGGTTTGGCTCAACGTCGCTAATGAATCGCGGAGTGATCAGAAATAGCAACTCGGTTTCATTTCTTTCTTCCCGTACGCGGCGGAACATGGGGCCAATAACCGGGCTGTCCATCAACCCAGGGATTCCCGTGACTTCCGAATCAACTCGCTCACGATAGTCTCCGGCTAATGCAAGTGTGTGGCCGGCTTTCATTTTCACGCCGGTGTTGACTCGACGAACGCGAAAACCAGGAACGTCAAGATCCGAGCCTAAGTCGTTGGCAACTTCGGAAACTTCGGCCCGAACCTGCAGCGTCATCAAGCCCTGCCCATGAAGGAATGGAACGATGTCGAGCTTGGTTCCGAAAGGTTTGAACTCGATCGTTGTATTTCCAAGCCCCTGTGGGATTGCGATTGGGAACTCACCACCAGACAGGAATTCAGCGGGGCGACCGTTTTGAGCGACCAAGATCGGCTGATCCAACAACTTGGCCAAGTTATTTTGTTCGAGGGCTTGGATGAAGGCATTGAATCGTCGACCGTTGTTGAGAACGCCGAACGAGAAGTTGGAGTTTTGAGAGGTAGAACCAGCGGCCGAGTTGTCGAGAATCAAGTCAGCAACGCTGGAAACTACATTGACGTCATCACCGAAGAATGACCAGTCAACACCTAGCTGTCGAAGCTTCGTTCGAGAAACCTCGTAAACCTTGACTTTGATCGCGATGTTCTGCGAGCCGTTGACTTGCAGATTGTTGACGATCTTGGTGTCTGGGAAGTAGTCTTGGGCAACCAAGAGGATGTTTTGCAACTGATCCGCTCTGGCAACATAACCAGATAGCATCACCCCAGTTTTCAGCGGAGAGACTTTGATTTTGGAATCCTGAAAGCTGTCAGCCAACTGGAGGTTCAACGTTCGAACATCAATCGTGACTTCGACCGTGATCGTCTGGAGGTTCTTATTGGGATCACTAACCGTTACGGTTGAGATTCCCGGCTTGAGACCCGTGATCGTGATTTCATTCTGAGACACTGCGTTGGCAGCGATAATCTCAGGATTCTCGACGAGAAGTTCGGGAATCATGTAGCCGAATTTAAGACGTTGACTCGAACCAGCAATCAGTTTGATTGATTCAACTGCATCAGTGACCTCATACTGAGTGGTCATCGATGGCACTGCTGCCGCTCGAGTGTTACTGCCGTCTTGTGCCAACGCACTGAGTTGAGCCAAACCGACCGCAAGTATCGCAACAAAACAGCTCCGCAGCAAACTTGTTTGCATTTTCATCCATGAATCCTCAGCGTTAGGGAAACACTAGTCGCTGAGATGCAGGTTCCGAACTGCCCGACTTTTATTTAAAAGTCAGCCCATCGACTAATACGCACACAACCCGGTTAAGAGTTGTGTCACGTATGAGTTATTCGAACCTTACGACCGTTTTATTAATCTAGTTGCGGATTGCGGTCAATCTCCTCCGAACCGTCAAAGTCACCCGAGTCCACCTCGTCTTCCATTTCGTAGTCTTCGTCTTCGGGGTACTCGGAGCCCTCAGGTCCAACTTCCATTGGTAGCGAGTTGGGAGCAAACGTGATTTCTCGGGGGGCTCCTCGTTCCCAGATTATCATTCTTTGCTTGGGCTGATTGGTAAAAAGCGGTGGTTCAGATAGGTTTTGTTCTTCTGATTCCTCGCCGCTGTCTTTCTTGTTGGGGTCCCAATTCATCAGCTCGGACAAGTCATCGACATCGTCGTCGCCTTCAACGTGATCACCTCTCATTACAAGTTTGATCTCACCAGTCTGCTGGGCCCAATAAATTTGCTCTGATTGCTTTTCGTTTACTAGCACGCCCACGATTGCACTTCCGCTTCCGTTTCCGCCTTCTTCGCGGTTTGCTTGCAAGCTTCCGTCAACCGACCAAACTCTTAGGGCCTTCAAGAAGGTTTTTGAAGCCGTCAAAGTCTGTCCATCAGTAGCACGCTTCTTGAAAAAACCAATAACGTCAACTTTGTCACCAGGGTTCAAAAGTCCGCTAATCGTGTCATCGCCAGCAACTTTAATCGCTACGACTTTGAAGCCCTTGGGGATCGTCGATGTGATATCACGATGCTCTTTTTCGTTAATCGTTGCAGAACCGACTAAAGGCATGCCTTTGCTTAGACGAGACAAGATAATCTTGTCTTCAATCTCTTCTAAAGAGGTAACAGCGTCTTCAGGAATGATATTGGCCGGCCAATTCTCAATCTTGACGTTCTCTTCGTTAAGCCGCGAGTACATGTCCAGATGGTCAGCGGCGACCAAGACTGGCCCCATTTTCGTGGCGGGTTGCGTGGAACTGCTACGTCCCATCACTTGACTGATTCCGATTGCGGCAATCAGTCCAAAACCCATCGACAGGACCATCAGCATCATTGACTTAGATTTCATTGCAGTGCCTTCGTGTAGCCTTTCTCGGTCTGCAGTTGGGCCTTTAACCCCCCAATTTGCAGATGTAATTTCAACTCAAGTCTCGATAACAACCGTCCTGGCTAAGTCTTCTCCATCCTGGAGAGTGAGCACTTTGCTCGATGCTTGCATTTCGATGCAAGCAGCCTGTTCTTGATCTTTCGGCGAGAACCGGCTTTGGAATCATACAAATTGGGTTTGCCTCGCGTTGAGTGCAGATCCAACAGAATCGGAACATTGTTTAAGTTTTGCTCAAACCAAAAGACGCATCCAAGCGAAGTACAGAACGGTACCGATCGCCAATGGAATGCCGTATGGCAAGAGTCTCATCTTTGTTTTTCTGGCAGTTGCGATTTTCGCAAGCTCTTCAGGGTTTTTGATAGTTTTGATTTCTTGGAGAATGCAGAAGAACTGAGCGTAATGCTTTCGACCTTCTCCAGAACTGATGATCATGATGATCGCCAGAATCGCACCTACGACTGCTGAAACGCAGAACGCATAAAATGTGATCGTGCAATGGCACCAAGCACCAATTGCGGCCATCATCTTGACGTCCCCGGCACCCATTCCTCCGACCGCGTATGCGGGGAGAAGTGTCGCCAGTCCAACTCCGGTTCCGGCCAAGCTCCACATCAAACCGATGTACCAGCCGTTGCCGTTCATCCCGTAGTAGATCGAGCTCCACATCCAACCAGCGATGATCATTGGGAGCGTAATCTTGTTTGGAACACGAAGTTCTTTGCCGTCGATATAGGCGGCGATAACGGCAAAGATACTGACGGCCCAATAGACCCAGTTGTCTGCCATAGTTGAAAGAACGTCCATTTAAATATCTCCTACACCCGGTGTTGTGTTGTTTTGTGACGCGCCCAGCGCGTTGGTGGGGACCTGCTTGCTTTTTGTTGGGCAGGCTCAATCAAAATCGCATCGTGCAAAGATAGCTCACGATTACGGCGATAAGCGTAAAAAAGCAACAAACCATTTCGACGGCCTGTTGGTAAGAATCAGGCGAATGCAACCATTCCATTTGACTTTCTCGTTTCAAATAAGTTGAATTGTCGGATTCTTCGATTCCTGATGAGCGCGGAAAAAACCCACTCCGGTGAAACACCGAAGGGGCTTTCTTGTCCGCTGATCAGCCGTGCTCACAAGTGAGCAGCGGCGATCCTCTGACAACCAGGTGAACCTAGTTATTAAGAGTTGTAGCGATTTCGTCAAACTTAGCGTTTGCAGCTGTACCAATAGCTTGGATAGCTGTAAGACAAACGATAACGATCAAAGCAAGCATGATTGCATACTCAACAGCTGTTGGGCCATCTTCTGATTTCATGAACTTTGAAACTTTAGTCATAAGATTCTTCATAGCGTAATTCCTCCGACGGAATAAAACTCACCCGGCTAAGGGTGTTGAGCCTTTAGGGCTCTAAAATTAAACGGGCTTGGCTAACCAAGTGGATGAGCACTTGTCCTGCAGATGTCAGCTGTCCCAACAAATCAGTTTGCTTAAAAAGCAAGCAGGAAAGACGCTTTGTCGTTGCCGATTCAGCGTAAGTTGGATTGCTTTGTGATGAGCACTCCGAACTCACTAGAAACCTATGACACAAACCAACCGAGTCAAACTTTGAGGGTTAAATAAAATTGAAATACTTACAGGGTGAACCCGTTTGGGTTATTGTCAGCAGCGCAATCGTTACCACCCGAACGAAATTCGTCCCTCGCAACGTCTAACGCGTCGAGCCACAGGTAACTGGATGGCAAAGCGAACTGGATTTGAGTTCACAGAGCGACAAAACAAGAGATTGCATATAACAAGTCGTGAGAGAAGGACTTCCGGTAAGCCGTCCCTCGCTGACGCGTCGAGGCTGTGATTTTTTCAAAACGTTCCTTAACAACATCAGCCGTTTGGGCGATAGCCCCGGTTAATGGAAGTTCAACCGGGCTATCGCCCAAACGGCTAATAAAATCAAAACGTAGTCGGGTTACCATTGATAGTGCCAG
>CALJOA010000018.1 GCA_937981585.1 uncultured Pirellulaceae bacterium
CGGACAACGAAAAAGACTTCATCGCTTATGCCCATCGCGGAATGATTTTCCATGAGAAAGAAAACTTCCCCAAGGCGTTCGCGGATTTAAACCAGTCGTTGACGATCAACCGCAACAATCCGGTAACCTGGATGCATCGCGGCATGGTCCTCAAGGCACAAGGCAAGATGGCCTTGGCAGCCAAAGACATTCGCAAATCAATTGAATTGAACCCAAAACTTGCCAACGCTCACTATAACATCGGGCTCGTGTTCTACGCGATGCACGACTACAAGCAGGCGATCAAAGCGTACGACCAAGCGATCAAGCTCGACGATTCTCATTCGCTCTGGTTCGTCAGCCGAGGCAGCGCCAAAGTCGCCGCCGACGACCTCAAGGGTGCCCAAGCGGATTACGAACAGGCGAACAAACTCGATGACGGCCAGGCCGACGCTTACGTTGGATTGAGCAATCTGGCGTTGATTCAGGATGACCTGAAGAACGCCTACAAACACGCCAACGAAGCAGTCGAAATTCAGTCCAACAATGCGATGGGATTGAATGCCAGGGGCTGGGTACTATACAAGCAAAACAAGATCGAAGACGCCATCTTCGATTTGACTCGGGCCATCCGCCGCGCCCCAAGGCTTTCGATCGCCTATGGAAATCGCGGGATCTGTTACGTATTTCAGAACGAGTTTGACAAAGCGATCGCTGACCATACGAGGCACCATGAACTTGACCCTCGCAGCCCTTTCGCACTTTCCAATCGCGGTGTGGCTTGGCTGGGCAAAGGCGATTTCGAGAAGGCCAAAGAAGACTTCGAAGCCGCCGAGAAGCTTGCCCCTGAACTCGACGAAACCTTGAACGGATTCGCGTGGTTCCTTTCGACTTGCCCTGACGAAAAATTTCGTGACGGAAAGTTGGCGGTCACCAAAGCCAAACTTGCCTGTGAAGGCTCAAAGTTTCGAGATTGGTATCAGCTCGATACGCTTGCCGCCGCCCACGCGGAGTCTGGCGATTTCGAAGAAGCCGTCAAATGGGCGGAGAAAGCCCTCGAAGTCGCACCCGAGGACAAGAAAACACTTTGCCGCGAGCAGATCGCCCGCTTCAAAAACAAGAAGCCCTGTCGAAGCAAAGTCGGCAAGAACGCCGAGCAAAGCATGATGGGATCGTAGGCAAATTAACAAGTCGCAGTAGCATGCCTCGCTGAGGATGTGATTTTTTTCAAAACACGCCCCAACAAACATGAGCCGTTTGGCGGGCGTTAGCCCAATGGCACTGACTTTGTAGCGGTGGAGCGCAAGCTCCCCGGTTTTACTCAAGCGGAACTCTGAGAAACCGGAGGGCTCGCGCCCAAACGCTACAATTTTGCAGGCGAAGTAAGGGTCATTGGGCGTTAGCCTCGGCTAATGACGGTTCAACCGTGGCGCTCACACAACGTTCTGACCACGCTGTGCCGGGTCGGGAAGTTTGAAGTTCTTGCTTTGGCTGAAAAACTCATGCGGATTGTCGTAGACGACCTTTCGAATCAAGCTCTCGCTGTGTCCACGCCGCCGCATCTCCAGAATCAGGTCGGGCACAGCAGTTGGCTTGGACGGTCCCCAATCACCAGCTGAATTGACACACAACCGCTCAGCTCCGTGTTGCTCAATCATGTCAACGGCTCGTGCAGGCGTGCATTTTGAAACCGGGTAAAGCGTCATTCCTGCCCAATAGCCCGCGTCCAGAACCGCACCGATCGTGTGCTCTTCTACATGATCGACCAACACGCGAGTCCGTTCGATCTTGTGACTGGCAAGCATATCCAAGATCATTCGAGTCCCTTGATACTTGTCTTCCAAGTGAGGCGTGTGAATCAAGACTTGCTGATCGTACTTGATCGCCAGTTCCATATGCTCCTGAAAAATGATCGCTTCGTTGCGAGTATTCTTGTTCAGCCCGATCTCTCCGATTCCCAGAACGTTAGGGCAATCGAGAAACTCAGGAATAATCTTGAGAACTTCGCGAGAGAGCTCAACGTTTTCGGCTTCCTTGGCGTTGATGCAAAGCCAAGTGAAATGAGCGATGCCGTATTGCGCCGCCCGCTTGTTTTCGACTTCTGTCAGTTGCCTAAAGTAGTCGCGAAAGCTATCGCCACTTCCTCGATCAAAACCAGCCCAGAACGCTGGTTCGCTAATCGCAACACATCCCATCTTTGCCAACGTCTCGTAGTCATCCGTTGTGCGCGACACCATGTGAAGATGCGGGTCGATGTAATACATTTTGCTTCCTTGGACTAATTGATTCCTGGCGTCGTATTCGTGTTAGCCGTTTGATGTAAGCCTTGGTTGCCGAGCCTGACAGTCCCAATGCGACGGTGGTTGCCAACCTCGTTAATGCACCATGCTGGCTCGACCGGCTCGACGTTGGCGTCGCCTAAATCCGAGACGCAACCTCGAATGCCTCAAGCCATTTGGCGTCATACTCTCGGGAGAAAAGAAGCTGGATCTTTTCCGCTCTCACTGGATCAGATTGTTTGGCCGCGATCAAGTTAATGGCATCACCAATCAACTTCATTCGAGGATCCCCCCCAACATCCCCCTCGGCTCGATCAAGTCGATCCAAAGCCGCCGCAACCTCAAGGATCTTGGCCCGGATTTCGAGAAACTCACGATCAAGGATCTGGTTTGAATTCATCGGATATCGCCGTAGTATTGTGGAGTGTCTTCTTCGTTGCGCTTTGGATGCGATTTTCGTTGCGGTTGCCCTTGCTCAAGGGGCTAACTGAAATTTGTGCTATTCGGCTAAACGAAATATCGCAACCTTACAATATAATATTCACTGACCTTCGGGGGCACCAGTTCTGTTTTTAGCCAGTCAATCATGAAAACCATTTTGCTCGTCGCATTGACGCTTGGGTGGGCTGCAACGTCGGGCCCAGCCCTCCACGAATTTGAAGACGGATTCGTCGAACGCACGCTGGAGGTCGTGATCCGAGACAACGTGGCAACCGCAAAATACTCAATCGGCCTCAATGAGACAACGCTTTGCGATCTATTGGACCAATGGAAGAAATCTCACGAGAACCCTCATCAAACCCAACGGTCACAGCACAACGAAACCATTATTGCTGATCAGAGTCTAGGAACTAATGATCAAGCCGAGATCACTGAAGTCGCAAAACCGGCGGTTGGATCAAAACCGAAAGTTGAACCCGAACCGACTGAGTCATTGGCAGAGTCCGCGCCCAAACCTGATGAGTTCGGGACGGTCAAGAAAAGTTCAGCAGTCCCCCAACGTCCAGTTGAACCGGCGCGCGACGGAGAAGGCGAAGAAGACGACAATCCGATCCAGCAACAGCTGCTGGCGGAGCTTCAGTCGCTCGGGCCAGAGCAAATTGCCCGGGGTGTCGTGGTCACTTGCGACGGCAAGCCACTAAAAATCAGAAACGTCACCGCTGACTTAGCTCCGAGGCATCCCTTTGTCTTGGTCGTCAAATTTGAGTTCGAAATCCCAGCGACCAAGTCAGCCATACTTGAGATCAAGGATCAGAACTTTCGTGAGCAAACTGGAGCCGTTCGCTATGCGATCAAAGCGCTAGGCAACTTAATGCTAGTAAAATCCGATGCTGCTCCGATCATAATACGGGCTAAGAGACTCGAATTGGCGGAGCTTTCGAAAAAAGAGACGATCAGCAAAACTTCGATTTCAGCTCAACTACTGCTAATGTCGAATCCAGAAAAAGGCGATTAGTTGGGTTGGTTGGTGTGCGCCAATTCGCACAATTGCGTTCCGTTAGCTGCAGTTTGGGTTTAGTTTTACACGAAATTTGGGGCCTTGAGACGCAGCTCAGGAAAGCCAGTAGGATCCGTTAGGCTTGCCCAACATGTCAAGATCGGTATGATTGGGCGTCTTCAACACGAGTCCAAAACGATAACTTTTCCAAACACTTTTTCCCCTCCCAGATGACTCGAACCATTGCAATCGGCGATATTCATGGATGTGCTACGGCGCTGAAATGCCTCCTCAAGGAAATCCAACCAACGCGCGAAGACACGCTCGTTGGGATTGGTGATTACGTTGACCGAGGAATGGAGTCGGCGGAAGTCATCGAGACACTCGTCAATTTGGTTACCCAATGCCGCTTTATACCCTTGATCGGCAACCATGAATTGATGATGTACAAGGGCCTCAACAGCGGTGTCAAATCGGATTTTGATTTCTGGGTTCAGCATGGCGGCAATGCAACGCTTGCCAGTTACGGCGGAAGAGCCGAAAACATTCCGCAGCATCATCTGACGTTTCTAAGCCACTGCATTCGGTACTTTGAAACCGATACTCATTTCTTTATTCATGCCAATTTTGTGCATGACTTGCCGTTGGGCCAACAACCTGACGACATTGCGTTCTGGACACACATCCGGGATTTCGCCCCGCCACGTCACATCAGTGGAAAGACAGCGGTCGTTGGCCACACCCCTCAAACCGAAGGCGATATTCTTGACTTGGACCACATCCAACTCATTGATACCTATTGCTACGGCGATCAGTGGTTGACGGCGCTTGATGTTGAAACCGGCAATGTTTGGCAAGCCAACAATCGTGGCGACCTTCGGACGACCAGCCTCAAAGTCAAGAAGGCTGAGCTTGAGGAAAAAAAAAACAGAATCCTCAACCAGAGACGCCGAGCGGCCTAGAACAGAGCGAGCCTGAAGAGGACAAAGATTAGAATCTTCCGCCAGAGAACCGCCTACAGAAGACGAGCGATGATCCCTCGCCGATGCCGCACTGTCCAACTAGTCTGGTGTGCTGAGTTAGAAGCTCATTCAACTAAGGTCATTCAATTAAGGCCGCGCAAGTTGTTGGCGTGACTGGCTGGGACGGGTGGCTGGGG
>CALJOA010000019.1 GCA_937981585.1 uncultured Pirellulaceae bacterium
CCTGACTTTGGGAATGAGGAATGAGGAATGAGGAATGAGGAATGAGGAATGAGGAATGAGGAATGAGGAATGAGGAATGAGGAATGAGGAATGAGGAATGAGGAATGAGGAATGAAAGCGCGGAAGTTGTCGCGTCTAAACAAGGGTCGGTAGCTCAGTGGCAGAGCAGGTGCCTGTTAAGCACCCACGCGTGGGTTCGAGTCCCACCCTTCCCTCTGGTTGAATGCTGAGTGCGTACTCCGCATTCCTCATTCCGCATTCCCCATTCAAAAAAACATGCCTTTCGAGTGTGGTGGACGCATGACTGTCTTCGAAACAGTTGGGCGGGGTTCGATTCCCTGGAGAGGTGCTTGTTGCGGGGTCGTCTAACGGTAGGACGCGACACTCTGAATGTCGTTGTGCTGGTTCGAATCCAGCTCTCGCTGCTTGTTGAGTTCGAAGCCCTTTAACGGGTTTTCGAATTCGACTTTTGACGTCAGAAAAACGGAAGTCATCCGGCTGGATGAGGAGTCAGTTTCGAAAACTGGCGCGCCTATGGGCGTTGTGAGTTCGAGTCTCACGGCTTCCGCTTATTTGGAGGGTATCCGAACGGTCAGGAAGTTGGTTGCTAACCAGCCGGGCTCAAAATGCCTAGCGGGTTCGACTCCCGTGCCCTCCGCTTGATTACATAGTCCTGTGGCCTAGTTGGTTGGGGCAGCTGTCTTACAAACAGAAGATCGACGGTTCGAGTCCGTTCAGGACTACTTTTACAAATTGCTTTTAAATTTGCTCAGATACGCCATCGGTGGAGCGACTCGGTTTAAGCCCGAGTGATTGCAGGTTCGAATCCTGCTCTGAGCACTTAAGGGTCGTGCTCCTCTGGCCGGATTGTAACCCCGGCGTCACAAAATATTGGGGTGGCGACGAGAGGTTCGATTCCTTCGCGACCCACTTTTCCAATGCGGAATGCGGAATGGGGAGTGCGGAATGTGGAATGTGGAATGTGGAATGTGGAATGTGGAATGTGGAATGTAATGAAATTCCGCATTCCAAATTCCTCATTCCGCATTGGAATGGCCCATTCGTCTAGTGGCAGGACGTCAGGTTTTCAATCTGAAGACAAGAGTTCGATTCTCTTATGGGCTACTTACCGATCCACGTCGATCATTTTGATTGGCATCTAGATCGGCTTGAACATGGCTAAATGGTGGAACCGGTATACACGCGACATTCAAAACGTCGTCCCTTCGGGGATGAGAGTTCGAATCTCTCTTTAGCCACTTACTTAATTTTTAAACAATTTTGCAGACGAGCTTGGGTCTCAGTTGGCTTTCATACGGCCGACTCGTTCGGTTCAATTCCGAAGTCTGCAACTGCGGAGCGTGCCCGAGTTTTCTCCTTCGGCGATGCTCTGGAACTTAACGCGGATGGGCCAGTGCCCAATCAGGCCTCATAAGCCAGACCCGCCGGGTGCGACCCCCGGATCCGCAACTTTGATCGGGTACGCAAACAGGAAAAGCGGTCACGTTGAGAGCGTGGCGATTTTGTGGGTTCGACTCCCACTCCGATCACTTTCAAAGATAGATTTACCGTCCGTGATGTCGTTCGAACTTGAAACCAGATTTGGTTAACGCGGCAATCGGCTTTCGCCATCAACATTTGGCGCCCGCGTGTTGTCCAGCATGCGTGAACTTTTCAACACAGATTCCGTCTTGATTGCAAAGCGTGGTTTTCGATCCGATTTAACGAGAAGTTAACGAAAATCATCGCATGTTTACCAGCAATTAGGGCAATCGTTGCCTTGGTTCAGGTTTCCAAATTGTATTTTTCGATCATAATAATGGTGTTCGTAGCTTAATGGTTAAAGCGCTTGGTTGTGAACCAAGTAAATGCCGGTTCGAGTCCGGTCGTTCACCCTCCATGTGATTGTCGGTTGACGTCGTCAGTAGCATCGTAAGCAAAGGAGTTTGCAACATGGTTTCTCAGGTTCTCCAGCGACCAACGCTTGTATTGAACAAAAGTTGGCAGCCAGTCAACGTGGCGACTGTCGCTCGTGCGTTGGTGATGGTTTGGAGTGACACGGCCCGTGTTGTCGATCCAGCCGACTATCAACTCTACAACTGGGAAGATTGGTCTGATTTACAGCCAACCGATGACCAGCCGTTTGTCCAAGCCGTCTCGCAGCGGATTCGGGTCCCCGAAGTCATCACGCTGACCGACTTTAATCGGCTTCCGTCAACGACGGTTGCGTTTAGTCGACGCAACATTTTCAAGCGTGACCGGATGTCGTGCCAGTATTGTGGTCGACGATTGAAGGGTGACGAGTTGACGATCGACCACGTCATTCCACGATCCCACGGTGGTGGTTCGACTTGGGGGAACTGCGTGTTGGCATGTATTAAGTGCAACCACGGCAAGGCTGACCGGACTCCGGAAAAAGCCGGAATGAAGTTGCTCACTGTGCCAAAGCAACCTAACTGGAATCCGATCTACTCGCAACACTCGGCTCGGTATGAGAGCTGGTCGAAGTTTATCAGCGATGCTTACTGGAACGCTGAGTTGGCTGAGTAGATTGAGATAGTAGTAAATTCAAGAGGGAAGCTTCTAACAAAAGCTTCCCTCTTTTTTTGGCAGGCAGTCTTTCTACGTTCTGAGAATTCCTACACTGACGACGCGCCAAAACTAAACGATTTCCCAACTCTCGGCTTTCAGATTGGTGTATAATCCCCGAACCAATTTCCAAACAATACGACTTTGTGAAGATTGATATGCGAAAATTACTCCTGGTTCTGGTTGCGGTTTTCTCACTGGCATCTTCTGCTTCTGCTGATCAGCCAAACATTCTGTTCATCATGTCAGATGACCACACGGCGCAGGCCGTCGGCGCCTACGCGACGATACTTAAGGAAATTGATCCCACGCCAACGATTGACACCTTGGCCGAAGAAGGGATCGTTTTTGATAACGCGTTTTGCACCAACGGGATCTGCACTCCCTCGCGAGCCTGCATCATCACCGGCCAGTACAACCATGTGAACGGTGTGTTTGATCTTCGCGGTAGGGTTAAGCCCGAAAATCAAACGTTGCCTATCGCAATGAAAGCCGCCGGTTACCAGACCGCAATCATCGGCAAGTGGCATCTCAAGGTCGAACCGAATTTTGACTACTACAAAGTTCTGCCCGGGCAAGGAAAGTACTTCAACACCGAGTTTCGAATTCAGGGCGACAAGCCATGGCCCAAGAACACGGTCATGTACGAGGGCTCGCATTCTTCAGATGTGATCACTGATTCAGCGCTCGACTGGTTCAAGAACAAACGCGATCCGGACAAGCCATTTTTCGTTTGCCATCAATACAAAGCACCACACGATTACTTCGAAAGCGCACCGCGATACGACAGCTATCTGGCGGATATTGACATTCCAGAGCCGGCAACGCTTTGGGAGGTTCCCGATACATTCGGCTCCTTGGCGACCAGAGGTTTCCAAGACGAACTTGAACCGCACATCGGAACGTCAATCGGTCGGCGGAACCCGCGGCGCTCTTACGCGCGTGATTTGCCGCAGAAGTTTCCCAAGGAATTCAAATGGGATTACGATGATCCGAACCTTTCTGATCGCGATATCAAACGATTGTCGTATCAGGCTTATTTGAAGAAGTACCTTCGCTGCGTGAAGGGTGTCGATGACAACTTGAAACGTTTGTTTGACTATCTAAAAGCCGAGGGGCTCTACGACAATACTGTGATCATCTACACGGGCGACCAGGGGTTTTGGTTGGGCGAGAAAGACTATCAGGATAAACGTTGGGCTTACGATGAGTCGCAACGAATGCCGTTCATCGTTCGCTATCCTAAAACGATCAAGCCTGGAATCCGTAGTGATGCGATCATTGAGAACGTTGACTATCCAGCAATGATGCTTGATTTTGCCGGCGCCGATATTCCTGATTCGATGCAGGGGAAATCGTTCCGCAGCATATGCGAAACCGGACAGGAGCCCGACGGTTGGAAGCAGGCCGCCTATTATCGTTATTGGATGCACATGGCGCACCACGACAATCCCGGCGAGATGGCGATTCGGACAAAAACGCACAAACTGATTTACTTTTACGGTTGCAATTATAAGGGCCAGGACCAGACCCCGGCGGCTTGGGAGTTGTACGATTTAGATAAGGATCCCAATGAGCTGGTTAATGTTTACGACGATCCTGAGTACGCGGCGATTCGTGACAAATTGAAAACGCAGTTTGCTGAGCTTCGCAAAACAGTTGGTGACGATGGCAATCATCATTCCGAATGCGAAAAAGTCGTTCAGGAATTTTGGGACTACGATGCTGTCGATCAGGCCAAAGCGATTTCGATCAGCAACGACTTCAAACAACGACGCGAAGCGATGTTGGACAGAAGCAAGAATAAAAAGAAGAAATAGAGCACTTAACCATCCCACGACCATCCCATGAAATTTCAAATGCGAAGAACCTTGCTAACCTGCTGCTTAATCGTTTTTTGTTTTGTTGCTTCTGACGCATTTTGTCAGGAAGATGCACAAACCAACCCCAAAGACTGGGCTCGTTGGCGCGGCCCATCGGGCAATGGCGTTGCCACGGCAGGGCAGAAACCGCCGATCAAATGGAGTTCTACCGAGAACGTTGTTTGGAAGACGAAGATTCCCGGCAAGGGTCACTCTTCGCCGATCCTGCTTGGGAACCGGATTTATCTGACGACTGCCGAACCTGGCAAGCAGACTCAATCCGTTATTTGTTTTGATCGTGAGCGCGGAGATCAAGTTTGGAAAACCGAGGTCAACCGTGGTGGCTTGCCTAAGAGGATCCATGCCAAAAACACGCACGCTTCGCCAACCGTCGCAACCGATGGTCAGCACTTGTTTACAGTCTTCAATCATCACGAAGTGGTCGAGTTGGTAAAACTGGACCTGCAAGGAACCATCGTTTGGAAGAAAAAAGTCGGCCAGTACGTCCCGAAGTACAAGTTTGGCTACGGGACCAGCCCGATCGTCCACGGTAAAAACGTGATCGTTTGCAATGAGAATACGGTTCAATCGGCGATCGTTGCGTACAACAAAGATTCAGGAGAAGAAAGCTGGAGGATCAATCGAGACGGGATCAGTTCCTATTCAACTCCGGTGGTTGCAAAGGTCGGCGGCAAGGAGCAAATGTTGCTCAGTGGAGGCGAGGCGGTAAAGGGGTTCAACCCGAAGGATGGATCAGAGAACTGGTCAGCTCCAACTCGTTGGTTGGTCAGTTGTGGAACGCTTGTCTGGGAAGGCGATATGGTTTTCTCCAGTGGCGGGTATCCGGCCCAGCAGACGCTTGGCGTTAACTCAAGCGATGGAACTGTTGTCTGGTCCAACTCGGTCAAAGTGTATGAGCAATCGCTGCTGGTAGCTGACGGCTACGTTTACGCTCACGCCGACAACAGCGTGATTTATTGTTGGCGAGCAGCAGATGGCCAAGAAATGTGGAAGTCACGATTCGGCAAAAAGAAACTTGCAGAAAGCGTTTCACCCGTGTTGGCTGGTGGGAACATTTACTTTACCTCTGAAAACGGCGAGACCATAGTCGTCAAGCAGAACCCGAATGCGTTTGAGCTTGTCGCGCGAAATCAACTTGGTGATCTCGCGTTCGCGACGCCCGCGTTTTGCGACAATCGAATTTACGCGAGAGTCGGAGATTCAACGACTGGCCAAGATCATCAATGGCTGTATTGCCTAGGTGAAAAGTAAGTCCTTGGGGTTTTGGCGTAAGCAATTCTGCTTCAGGCACTTTAGCGCAAGCCATTCTTTAGCGCAACACCTGATCTTTCGGTTTATCTTGCTTCGGATCGATCACTTGGTATCTTCAACAGATGGCACATTGAACAGTTCAAATGCCACAAACAAAGTACCTCCAACGCGCCAAACGTCCACAAATCGCGAAACGGCATTGATATTGGCGCTGATGTAAATTCGCGGATTTCCTAAAATCCTCTCATCAACAGATAGCTATTGAACTGATAACTGTTTGGTTGATGGACGTCGATTCAACGAGGGATCTGTGAAGACGGTGGAACCGAAATCTTCGATAGCGAATAAACAGCCTGAGCCTGTGGCGGCCGAGGGTCCACTTAGTCGACGCGACAAAGGCTCCCAGCCCAAATACTCTCGCTCTAGACGCTCTCGTTCCAAACGTCGCGATGTAAGCCAAACCTATTGGGCCCGGGAACAAGACGTTGTTGAATCGGAGATGAGCCTTCCGATGAGGATGGATCTATTGTCTAGATTCGGCGACTTTTCGATGGCTTACTCAACCGCCGTTCAGCCTCAATTGCGGTACTTCGGAGGTCAAGACGGATACCTCGCCTACCGGCAGCGTTGGGGCATGAAGTTTGTCCTTGGTGACGCGATCGCTTCAACCGAACACACGCCAGATTTGGTTGACAGGTTTATTGGAACTCACAAGCGTCTTTCGTTCTGTCAGATCAGGCGGCCATTGGCCGAGATTCTGTCGCAGCGGGGTTTCATCGTCAACGAAATGGGAGTTGATACAACGCTGCAATTGAGCGAATACACCTTTGACGGGAAGCACAAAGAGTGGCTGCGATATGCAGCCAACTGGACCGCCAAACGTGACTTCGAAATCATCGAGGCTGGTTTTGATCGCATCACTCCGGATCAAGTCGAAGAAGTCTCCGAAGCTTGGCGGATCACGCGAACGGTAAAACGAAAAGAGGTCCGGTTTCTCAACCGGCCAATCGTTCTAGAAGACGAGCTTGGCGTGCGAAAGTTCTTCCTACTTTCACCAGAGAAGAAACTCCTGGCATTCGTGTTTCTTGATCCAATCTTTCGAGATGGCAAACCTATCGGTTACGTTACCGCGTTCAAACGACGCCACCCTGACGCGCCGCTGTACGCCGAGCACGCGATCATGAAACAGATCATTGAAACGCTCAAGCACGAGGGGGCCCAGCAATTGAATCTTGGGCTCTCACCGATGGCAGATATTGAAGACAACGATTTTCATTGCAACCGATGGACTAGCAGTTTGTTTCGTCGGGCTTTCGAATCCAAGTGGCTAAACCGCTACTGCTACAACGTGGTCGGTCACGCAGATTACAAACGACGGTTTCGTGGTGAGCAAGAGAAAGTCTACTTTGCATCGCAGTCCCGGTTTAACTCCCCTCGTTTGCTGGCGTTAATTGGCTTGTGCGGCATCGCGTAGCCTCAGTTTGGTTTGATCTTGAACCGCTGATGGACTATTTTCGTATGTGACGATGTCGCACGAAAGCCCGTGAGCCTTAACCAATGTCAACTGTAGCCAAAGAGTTTGTTCGAGCCGCCTATTCAGACCGGGTAAGTTTAAGACGGTCTTGGTCGTTGCTGTTTCTTTTGTGTGGCCTGGTTTGGATAAACTCTGCAGCGCATGCCAACGCCGAAGAACTCGATGTTGATCAACTTCAAGACAAGATCTACGCGGCGATCGACAAAGTCATGCCAGCCGTTGTCGCAATCAATGATCGAGGCGCGATTTTCAGCGGCGTGATCGTCAGCAAAGAAGGACACGTGCTTTCAGCCGGACATGCAGTTCGCCCCAACCGAAGTTACACGGTGATGCTTGCCGATGGCCGCAAGTTTCGCACCAGAGGCCTTGGTGCAAATACCCGAGTCGACATGGCGATGTTGAAAATTCAAACTCAGGGCGATCTGCCGTTCGCCGAGATGGGTCATTCCGCTTACGTCGTTACTGATCAGCCTTGTATCGGGATCAGTCATCCAGGGTTATTCAATGCCAATCGGGGGGCCGTGGTTCGGTTTGGTCGCATCCTCCGTCCGGTGACCACCAATGAGGGCATGATCAAATCGACCGCGAAGATGGAGCCGGGTGATTCGGGCGGGCCGCTGATTGACCTCGACGGAAAGATAATAGGAATTCACAGCAACATTCGCCGCGACGAGGACTCGAACTACGATGTCCCAATCGATTCGTTCAGAAAGTTCTGGGACGAACTCAACGAACCCGAAACGTTTTATGCCGAGAGGTTTCCAAGTCTTCCCAAACTCGGTTTCCGAGGCAGAGCATCGGGGAGTCTGGGTGTCAAAGTCCTCAACGTGTATGACGATGGGCAGGCCAAGAAAGTTGGTTTGAAGCCAGACGACTATTTGACTGGCCTTGGTGGCACTCGCGTTGAGTCACTTGAAGAAATTCGGGCCCGAATGATTGAGTTGCGTGCCAGTGGTGCCGCAGAGTTTTTCATCAGCGCAAAACGTGATGGCAAGCAATTGTCGTTTCGATTTAAGCTTACCGATGGAAAGCACCCGACTCCGACCAGTTATCCGGAGTTGGCAAGGCTTCCTGCCAAATTTGCGACGCTTGAATCAGAGCTTGATGACAATGTGTTTGTCGTTAGAAGCACGATTGGCGAAAAACCAACCACGGTTCTTGCAACCCGGTTGAAAACCGATGGTCACGGAAACTTGATCAGCAAAAGTTCGCGCGTTGGCGACGATCCAAGAATCGAGCTTCCCAGCGGGGTCAGGATTCCAGCGAAGATCATCGCGCGTGACAAAGCCAATGATCTAGTGCTACTTAGCGCCAGTGTTCCTGGCAAAGGCGGTTTGGATCTTAGCCAAGTGCTTGGCGATTTGGAGGAGCTTCGCGGCAAGTTGCTTTTGACTCCTCAGCCAGGGGCCGACAAGGGCGAGATTAGTCTGTGGGGTTCCAAGTACTTCAATGTGCCGCGGACCCAGATGAGCGGTGGCTATCTCGGTGTTCAAATTGGCTACGATTCTGGAAATGTGGTGTTCAAACAAGTTCATAGCGGGGCGGCCAAAAAGGCCGGTATTAAGTCGGGTGACCAACTGGTTCGTTTGGATGATACGAATGTCACGAGAACGAATGAAGTGTTTGCGTTTCTACGATCCAAAGATCCCAACAGTCAGATCTTGGCGGTGATCAAACGAGCAGACAAGGAATTAGAGAAAAAGATTTTGCTCGGCAATCGCCCTGAAACTACTGGCCACGTCGCTGACGATTTGGTGGGTGGGAAGAGCTTACGCCGAGATGGTTTCAGTCTGGCGATTTCACACGACGCGGATTTGAATCCTGAAGATTGCGGTGGCCCGGTGTTTGATCTCAAAGGCAATCTGCTAGGTATCAATATCGCTCGCTCGAGCCGAGTTCGATGTTACGTCGTTCCCAGGACGATCGTGAAGCGTTTCGTAGATAGCGCTGAGTTGCACTAGGTGGGATAGGGCTTCCAGCCTGTCATTTTTCACGAAGCCACTACCGACAGGCAAGATGCCTATCCCCACCTACCCACCTACGGGTAAATATCACCGCCACAAAAACTCGACTGGTCGGCCTGCAACGTTCGCCGGCAAAGGGGCGAAAGAAAAAAGCCGCAAACGCTGATGCGCTGCGGCTTGATTTTCAAGAACAGAATTCTGTTCACGAATTTCTGCTCGTTTATTTGGTTGTCGGATTAACCAAAGATCTTGGGAGCACCGACGTGATCGTGAATCTGGTTGCAAACGTTAGGATCAAGCTTCAATCCCTGGGCCAACTGGCCAAGGTATTGGGCTTCGTTTTGCGTGTCGAGGTCGATCGATGTCAAAGACAAAGCGTAAATCTGCTGCTCAAGTCCTTGGGGAACTGATTGGGCAAACGCAGCGACATCAATCGGTGCGGCAAATTCCTGCTTGAGGAAGTTGATCTCGTCTTGAGAAACGTCATCGCCAAGTTTGCTGATGATGTTGTCTTGCTCTTTTTGATCAACCCGCCCGTCAGATTTGGCGGCGTTAACCATCGCCCGAATCATCAAAACAGCTTGATCGTTAGCAGCAGAATGCTGCTCTGGTGGAAGTTGAGGAGGTGCTTCCTGCTTTGCTCCGCCACCGAGAACGCTGCCAAGTAGACCACCGATTCCGCCACCGCCGCCACCAAGCAGTCCGCCAAGTGGATTGGCTGATTGTTGTTGCTGTTGACCACCACCGCCGAGTACACCGCTGAGGATGCTAGCCAAGCCGCCGCCACCTTGCTGTTGTCCACCACCGCCGAGCAGTCCACCCAAAAGCTGCCCACCCAAACCGGAGGCAAGCGAACGATTGCCCATTAAACTGCCTAGTAACTTAATTGCGTCCATATCTTCAACCTTTGCTGTACTGTTTTACGAACTCGCGAGAAACGAATTTCGGAAAAAACGAATTTCGAAAGAAGCACTCTCGATTTGCTGGAGAACACTTCTCATGCGAGATGCCAAAGTTTATTCGAATCCCCGGCCTTGTCCTATATCGTTGTGATGTTCTGGAGGATTCGCTTGAAAATGCCAGCAATACCGGGGATTTGCGAAGCAATAGCAAAACAACGTGAAGCTGGACACGTCGTTGAGGCCTCATTGATACGACCGCAATGTCATGCGGTTGGTTGGGTTTGAATGCCCGAGTGGATGTATTGAGGAGCACGAAAATTTCGGAGTTAACGCGCGATTGCAAAAAACGCCGCTGCAATATGGCGATTCATGAGGGCGATGTTTTCAAGCTGCTGAGACTCATCGTCGCGGTTGGAGATCGGGACTTCGAAAACGATCGGCCGCTGGGGAATCGATTCAAAATCGAATTGGCTTGACGCCAAAACGGCTTCGATTTCTTCCTCAGTTGGATCTTCGTTATCACTGGTTTCAAGGTGTAGAAACTTGAACACCTGCATCAATTCGGTTTCGCATTGCGAATCTGCGCCGCTGAGCATCAGCGAGGAGAACACGACTTCATCATGGAAATAGTAAAGAACGTATGCCCCAAAAAGGTCGGAGCCGATCCGGTACTCGATGAAAGGGTGATCGCCAGGAAAGTTTGACTCAAACGGAAGTTCAAGGTCGCCCGAGAGATTGGACAGTTCGTTCTCAAAATAGCCGAGCGTTTGAGTTGTTAGACTTTTGTTCTCGACCAAATCGGTCGCCACGAGCTCTCCTTGGTAGGAGTAGGTGGCGAGCGTAAACGAGTCGGACGAGTCGGTTGAGTTGGAATCAGGTTGGTTCACGTTGGCCCTGTCTCAAATCTGTGAGTAGCTGGTGGGCTTGAGAAACCAATTTTGAATTTTGGAGACGGTGTCTTTGTATTCCTCCAAAACCTTGATTCGTTTCCACTCGGGATGATCGAGAAATGCTTTAAAGTGTTGTTTGTGGGACTCAGCGTCTTCGGCTGAAAGCATATAGATCAGATTGGGAACATCCGGAGCAATTAATGTCTCACCAAAAAAGACTGGGCCAAGATTGGTATCCCGCATGATTTGGATTTCGCCGTCGTTGAACATTTTGACTTTGCGACGCGCGTGGTCTTCGGTGTGGCTTTGGTAAAGCCGAAGCTCAAAAATGCGTGGCTTCTTCTGCGTCGAAATAGCTGGCATTTCAATTACAGGTATGCCGGCGAACGCTTTCATGAATCGGCTTTCGATTCGATCGTAAACGGGATCCTTTTTTTCACGGGCAAAGTAGTTGGCCGCTGCAGTTTGGTATTCTTTGTCGGCGGCAAGCGTTTGATTGAGATTGGCAAACTTGTCGATTGCCGGGAAGGGGATCAGAACGTACAGCGAGTGATCGTTCTCGTCGTCATGGTTGGTGAAAACGCCGATGCGATCGAGTCCCATACGACCCATTGCTGGGAGCAGCGCGTTCTCGAGATGGTCTTCAGCAGCACGCTGTTTGTCGTAGTCATAAATTTTATAGATTCGCAGTTCGTAGTATTCCTGATCGGCAATGGGTGTGGCCGAGTTACTGGAATTGGTTTCCATTGGGTGCTCGCTTCCTGAGTTTTTCGTTATTTCTATTTGTTTTGTGTAAACATCCAACGATAAAGTGGCGCTGCCCAATCAGGGACTACTCCAGCCGGACTACTCGGGAGACCCCGCATCCTCTTCCCCCAGCAGCTTTTTGATCATTGGTTCCATTGCCTCGGCCCAAATTTCGTATCCTTTTTCATTTGGGTGAAGCAGGTCGGGCATGATCGTTTTGGGAAGCATATTTGAATCTTCGAGGAAACTATCGCTGATATCGAGGTACCAAATTTTCTTTTCGTCGGCGAAACCCGAAATAGTTTTGTTGATCTCGACATTGATTTTCCGCAGCTCGTTCTCGTTGTCGGCTCCTCGAGGAAACACGCCCAGTAGCAACACTTTTGTATTGGGTAGCCGTAAATGAAGCTCGTCGATCACGCGGCGGATGCCAATCGCGGTATGCTCGGGGTTCTCTTTTCGATGACCGGTGTTGTTGGTGCCGATCATCAGCACCGCGAGCTTGGGGTTGATATCGTCGATCGCGCCGTTTTGAAAACGCCAGATTAGGTGTTCGGTGCGGTCGCCGCTGAATCCGATATTGAAGGCGTTACGGTTGGCGTAGAACTTGTCCCAAACCGGTTTGCCTTTGTTTTCCCAACCGTGTGTGATCGAGTCTCCGATCATCAACAGATCGACGTTTGATAGCGATTTGCGCTCGGCAATTTTGGCTTTGTGGCGAGGCATCCACCACTTGATCGCCCATTGAGCCGTTTGAACGTCGGGCATGATCGCCAGCTTGGGCTCGACGCCTTCGTAGTCGCGCCATAGCCAGCGCATGGCATCAGGGAAAATCGAGCCGGCGTGATTCCCGTTGTGACCGCCTTCGCCCCAATCAAGTTTTACGTCGTAGTCTTTGAATTTTAAAGCGGCGAACATCTGCTTGTTTGCCAATGGCCAGTTCCCGTGTTCGTTGTCCAGATCATTTTCGCCATCCTGAAGGTAAACTCGAATCGGTTTCTTCTCGGTTTTTCGAATGATGCCAGGATAAGTATCACCGTGACGGATGTTGGTGAAGCTGCCGATATGACTGAGAACTTTTCCAAATTTATCGGGACGTTCCCAAGCCACGGTGAAAGCGCAGATTCCACCACTGCTGGATCCACAGATCGCGCGACCGTTTGGATCGTCAGTGATGTTAAGTTCTTTTTCGACTTCGGGCAGAATTTCGTCGAGCAGAAAAGTTGCGTAGTCGTCGCTGAGGGTGTCGTACTCGAAGCTCCGATTTTCTGGTCGAGGTTTCCAGCCAGGTTTCTCGGGCAACGCTTCCTTCTTGTGGCCCGGATCGATGAACACACCGATCGTGACAGGAAGTTCGTTGCGGTGAATCAAGTTGTCCAAAACGATTGGAGCCCGATACTCGCCGCTTTCACTTAGGTAGGCATGTCCGTCTTGAAACACCATCAATGCCGCTGGTTTGGATTCGTCGTACTGTTGGGGAACGTAGACGTAATAGCGGCGTTTGGTACCCGGAAAAACTTCGCTTTCAAGCCATTGATACTCAGAGACAATCCCTTGGGGAACGCCTTGTTGCCGTTGCGAGTCGGCTCCCTGTTTATATCGACGTGGTTTTTCCTGTTGTGCGTTTGTCTCAGCAGAACCGATTGCCAATGTCAGTGTGATGGCAGCGAGAATCAAGTAGCAGGCAAATCGAAGTCGGTTTCTCATTGGCATAACGAGATCAGGGTTAGGTAATCTGGTGCTCGGGAAGTAGTGAGCCGCGCCGCGTAAGCGACCAGGCAGTCCAGTCAATCGAGCCAGCACGTGCAAATTTTCAAGGCTGCCTCTCGTTTCAATCAATAAAGTATCTTGCTCGGGCCCCGATTGCCAGAGGCGAATTTACGCGATTCCGATATTCGTATGATGAGGCGGTTGGTAGTTGGTGGTGGTGGATTTAAAATCGTCACAGCTACAGACAGATCAGTAAGCAGTTCGCTTTAACCGATACGGAAATGGTCCATGAATTCGAACCATTTCATCCGTTGCATCCTGACGCTAATGAATCTTTGCGGTGATCCAATTGATCAAAACCTAGGTACATCTTTGGGCGTTTTCGAGTTAGTCAAACAAACAGATTTACAACCAGTTCCGGTGCCCGAACCTTGCCAATAAAAACGATCAACGTCATTGACTCTCACACCGGCGGCGAACCGACCAGAATCGTTGTCTCGGGTGGTCCCGACCTTGGCTCAGGAAGCCTGACTCAGCGGTTGAATCGTTTTCAAAGAGACTTCGACGAGATTCGCAATGCGATCGTCAATGAACCTCGCGGCTCTGATGAAGTCGTCGGGGGCCTGATCTGTGAGCCAACCGATCCAAAGTTTGCCGCCGGAGTCATCTTTTTTAACAACACCGGTTACCTCAGAATGTGTGGCCATGGGACGATCGGGTTGATGGTGACGCTAAAGCACCTTGGCAAAATTGCTGACGGTGCCCACTTGATTGAAACGCCTGTTGGAACGGTCGCCGCAGAACTAACGGGCCATGAGGTCTCGTTTCAGAACGTTCCGAGCTATCGTCTATTGGCCGATGTGGAGTTGGAAGTGCCCGGTTACGGAACTGTCGTCGGCGACGTGGCGTGGGGTGGCAATTGGTTTTTTCTTGTGAAAAACTCGGCGGAAGAATTGACTATCGACCGAGTTGATCGGTTGACCAAGATTACGTTGCAGATTCGTTCGGCGCTTCGCGATCAAGGTATTACTGGTACCGACGATGAAGCCATTGATCACATCGAGCTCTTTGGTCCGCCGGTTGATCCTGATAACGACAGTCGCAATTTTGTGTTGTGTCCAGGTGGTGCATATGATCGGTCCCCATGTGGAACAGGAACGAGTGCAAAACTGGCTTGTTTGGCTGCCGCGGGGAAGTTGAAACCCGGTGAGCTGTGGAGACAGGAAAGCATTGTTGGAAGCTTGTTTACATGTTCATACCAACCAGCCAAAGCATCAGAAGGTGAGCTAGTAACTATTGTTCCTACAATCACGGGTGAAGCCTACGTGTGCGCCGAAGCGAAACTGATTCTCAATCCCGACGATCCGTTTTGCATGGGGATCGTGAAATGAAAATTGGGCGGCATAATATACTCGGGTTGAGTATGGCGACAGGAACGGGTCAGCTTTTGAAAGAATTGATGCTGGGTGAACAGCCACACATCGTCCCAACCCATTTTTCGGCCAGCCGATTTAAGTAAGCGAATTCATGAAACAAGCCAAGACAATTGCGATCATTGGTGGCGGCGTCTCCGGGCTCTCGGCGGCTTATTATGCGCAGTTGTCGTTTCCGGGATCCCGTATCGTTCTGCTCGAATCTGCGCTGCGGTTGGGCGGAGTTTTGCAAACCGATCACGTTGATGGTTTCACGATCGAGCGAAGCGCCGACATGTTTGTCACCGATCCGCCACACGCGTTTGACGTTTGCCAGCGGCTTGGTCGCGATCAACAGCTGATTCAAACTACGCCAACTAAGGATCGAGCGTTTGTCGCCACTGATGATTCAATTCATCCGGTTCCTTCGGGGCTTTCGTTGATGTTGCCCAATGATCTTGATTCGGTTTTGGAGTCGCCGTTGTTGGATGAAGCGGCGAAGCAGCTATTTCGAGAGGAACGCAACGTCGCGGCGCGCAGTTCGGACGACGACGAATCGTTGGAGTCGTTTGCCGTTCGAAGGTATGGGCAATCGGTTTTTGAGCAGCTGGTTCAGCCATTGGTTAGCGGGATCTACACCGCCGATCCGAAGAAGCTCAGCATGAACGCGACGATGAAACGATTTGTCGATATGGAGCAGAAACACGGGAGCCTGATTCGCGCTGCCGAAGAATCAAAGTCGTCTTCGCACGAGAAACAAGCCAGCGGTGCGCGGTATGGATTGTTCCGCGCTCCCGAGAATGGGATGGAACAATTGGTCAACTGGCTTGCCGATTCATTGACTCAAACGGAAATCAAATTGTCGTCTCAAGTGGATCAAATTCGAAAGGTTGATTCGGGATGGGAGATTGAGATTCTCAACCTAAACGGCAAGCGCGCCGAATCTGGCGAAACAGTCGTTGCCGATGGAGTCGTCATTGCGACATCGGCCAGGATCGCGGGAAAGTTTCTTGATAACGTGGATGCGAAGTTGGCCAAAGAACTTCAAACGATACAGGCCGCCAGTTCGGCAATCGTTGTGATGGGAGTTGATTGTGATCAGTTGAGCAAACAATTTGACGGATATGGAATCATCGTGCCGGCTGTCTTAGGCCGGAAAGTTATCGCGACCAGTTTTTCAAGCAACAAGTTTGCGGGACGCGCACCTGAGGGAAAACTTCTGATTCGGACGTTCATTGGTGGTGCTTTGCAACCTGAGTTGGTTGAGCTGACCGATGATGAGTTGGTCGAGATCGCGATGGAGGAGCTCGACGCGACGGTCGGTTTTTCTGGACAACCTGAACTGTCTCGCGTTTACCGCTGGCGCAATTGCATGCCCCAATATCACTTGGGCCATGTCGAGCGGGTTGAGTCGATCGACGCAATGTCGAACCAGCATCTCGGTCTACAACTGGCCGGAAACAGCTATCGCGGCGTCGGTATTCCGGCATGTATTCAAAGTGGCTTGGAGGCGATTGAGCGACTGGGCAAGGAGATCTCGGACCAATAACATGGTTCTTGGTATAATCGGAAAGTCGTTTCGAAGCACCAATCCAGCACCCAACAAAGGCTTCAAGTCTTTGGGTCAGCAAGCGGCAAATCATAAACCGAAGCGTAAGCGAGGGACGGTCCCTCGCTTACGCTTCGGGTTATGAAAAACTCAGTAGCTAATAGAACCGAAAAAAGAAACCATGAAATTC
>CALJOA010000020.1 GCA_937981585.1 uncultured Pirellulaceae bacterium
CTCGAAGCGCAAGCGAGTGGGGAACATTGCAACGGGAAACCCCAACCACTAGCACTTCGAGCTTATATTTAGCGTTGGCGGATTTGTAAAACACGGCTTGCCGGACAGCGATACGTCAATCCTTCTGCTTGTCTTCACTTCGCGACTCAGCCAACCATTGATCGGTACTGCCGGGATCGGCCAGTCGACACATCTCTTCGACTTGGTCCGCGATTTCGTAGAGATCGTCTCGCCACTGGTGGTGGTCCACATCGGGCGGACAAAGCTCCGCCATTTCGTCGATCAACAGGACGAAGCGAAGCAAATGCCGAAACACAACGCCTTCCTGCTTCTGAAGCTTGTTGTTGGTAACGTACTTGTTGAAATCGGTGCCGTACTGCAACGCTTCGCCAACAACCCAAACAGGCGTCACACGAACGTCATGCACTCCGGGAAAATCATGTTCGAACAAACGTAAAAGTTTATAAGGCAACGTCAAAATCGGAACGTAGTCGTCTTCGTCGTAGTAACCACGCTTCTTGTCCGCGTCTTCGTCCTCGTCGTCTTTAATCGCACCGAGTTCCTCGGCAGTCGCCAGCCCTTTGGTCAACAACATTGAATCAAGCCGTGTAGTTGCCAAAGGCCCGGGTGGCAACTCTTCCTGACGCGGGATCCGAATCGCTTTTCCGAGCGAACGCGAAAGCTCAAGAATGCTCTCCAACGCCATGATCCTCTCATTCGTGTCAGCAATCCCCAAGTGATTCATCAAGAAAACGGCGTACAACGGATGAACACCACGCAGCTTCAATAGATCGTCCATCTTTTCTGTAGGCGTTGCGGTGATCGGTTTGTACTGAGGCTTGTCCGTTGAATCTGGTTTAGCTTTATCCTTGGATTCTTTCTTTGCCGAACTCTTCTCTGGATCCGGTTTCGAAGTTTTCCGCTGGCCAAGATCCAGCTTCAACATCGGGGCGGATTCCTCTTCGGTTGAGGCTTTGTCAGCTGCCTCAATTGCCGGCTCCGCGGAATCATCGGGCTCAATGTTTGCCAACGGAGGTTTGGGATCAAGCTCAATGTAACCCCCGCGCCACAACGTGATGAGCCGCTGGTTCAAATTCTTCTGGGCGGCAATTTGCTCCTTCGCACCAAGCAACCTTCCAGCGACCAACTTGCGAATGATGTCGACCTTGGGCGAAGCGTCAAGCATGTAGACCAGCAGTCGCCAGGGCAAATCTCCCCGGCTGGCCAAATCAGCCGACGGCGCGTTGATCAGCTGGTTAAACTGCGCCTCGCTCCAATACTGCTGGCCCTCGCGGCGTTTGGGCTGCTTTTTCTTGAGGGCTTTTTTCGCCTTTCGTAGCCCCGGGTCTTTGGTGTCTTCAGGAATCTGGTCATACTTTTCTTTCCACTTCGCAATTTTGACGTCGTCATCGTGCGGCAATGCAAAAACGTAACCTCGGTCATCAAACTGCGGCCGCCCTGCCCTGCCAAACATCTGGTGAGCCGAACTGGCTTCCATGAGTTTCATTTTTCCGCGCGGCCCTTTGATTAACGTCGGCAAGACGATGCTTCTGGCGGGCAGGTTGATTCCCGCGGCAAGAGTCTCAGTGCAAACGCAGATGCTGAGGAGCTTTTCCTGAAACAACTCTTCAACGATTCGGCGGTATCGCGGCAATACGCCAGCATGGTGAACGCCAATGCCTCGAATCAAAATCTGTTTTAGTTTCGGACCAACGCCTTGAGACCAATCGTATTGCTCAAGCCGATTGCCAAGCTGTTTTTGCTGTTCCTTGTCGACGCACTTCTTTCCCTTGAGCATCTCAGCCACGTTCCAGCACTGTTCGCGGTTGAAACAAAACAATAGCGCCGGCGTATAGCGACTGTCTTGTTCGCCCCGCACCATCTCTTCGACGTGATCGGGAAGGATTTTGTCATCGACCCAGTGGAAGGAAAGCGGAACCATCCTTTCGCTGCTCTGGACCAACTTCAAATTTCGGTCGTGCACACGGTTAAGCCAACTCGCAAAATCCATCGAGTTTCCAACGGTCGCCGAAAGCAAAAGCGTTTTGATATTCGAGGGCAGCAGCCCCAATCCAAACTCCCAAACGATCCCGCGTTCGCGATCGTTGAAGCTATGAAACTCATCCATGACAACCGCCCAGACGTCCGAAAAGTCGAAGGCTTCTTCGTGCAGCAGTCGGTTGAGCAAAATTTCGGCGACGACGACCAGAATCTTGGCCTTCGGATTGACCTTGCGATTCCCGGTCACCAAACCGACATCGTCAGCCGAAAAACCCCACTTCACAACCGACTCCTGAATGTCGCGGAACTTCTGATCGGTCAACGCAATCAGCGGAGTCGTGTAGTAGGCCGTCTTGCCGAGTTTAAGCGCCTCGTAGATCGCGGCCTCGGCAATCAACGTCTTGCCAGTTCCTGTCGGCGCACACACCAATACGCCTTGCTCGGAAGTGAACCATGAAAGCAAGGCTTCTTCCTGAACCGGATAGGGCGCGAACGGCAGCAGATCGAAATACTCTTCAGCGATCGCGTCACGGCGAGTTTGCAATTCTTCGGGTGTGATATTGAGCTCCGTAACTTGTCGAACTTAACGAACACGACTTTTCAGATGACTGGATTCAAACTGAAACGATATAGATCAAATTGTTGTCACTTGGTCTTTGTAACTTCTACAAACGATTGTCATCAACGTCGCGGTGCTGGCAACGGTACGGTAAGCGAACTAACGTCTTTACTGCATACTTTTGGCAAGAAACGAGGTGCAGCCGTCGTCGAGGGTTTGATTGTGGACCAAAAACCATGAATCAACCATTTTGGAAAAAATTTCAACTCGTTTGGCAAACGAGTTGGCATCGTGTTTGCAATCTGCTTTTACCAACTCAGATTCAGACACAAAGAAGTTGGAGAAGAAAGATGGCTCGCCGGAAAAGAAAGAGAAACAAAACATCGTGGATCGGTGCCTTGATCATCGAAGCATTAGCAGTCGTTGCCTTTATCTCGCTCTTTGTCCAAGCTCGGGCCGAACGGCAACAGGAAATGGCTGGCGAAACACCAACCAGCGCCGTCGCGGCCTGGCCGAGCATACTGGAAGAAACTCCGCTCCAGAATGTACTCGGATTCAACAGTGTGGATCAGCGACCAACCCAGCGCTCCAGCCAGAACGCGGTTTATGGCGCTGAGTCATTTCTAAGCCGGTTTGCAAACATCGATTGAATTATTGCGCTAAACGACGAACGACGACGAACGACGAGAAAACATCCCTTGCGTATGCTGCGGGTTACCATTTCAGACGCTTTGACGTTTAAAATGACTGGCATTGATCTAGACACCAAGTCACCGCAAAGGCAAAGTCCCATGAGCAGCCGATGTCGATTCTGTGGAGGTAAAATCCTCAGCGATGCCACGACCTGTGAGCATTGCGGAAAACAGCTTCGCAAACCCGTCAAATTGGAGGACGAACCGCTTAGCGTCAGCAACATTGAATCGTGGAAGGGCAAGACGATTCCACCGTGGTTAATGTACCTGGTTGTTGGAATCTTTTTGGCCTGCTTTGTGATCATGTTTCTTGACGCGGGTTACGACCCCGAGCCAGCCAAGCCACCGAGCACGTCGTCTCAAACCAGCCAACCGGCGGAGCCGAATCCACCAGAAATCCAGCCCGCTGAGCAAGCTCGCTAGCATTTGATTCGTCTAGGATGCCCAACTTTGAACTGTTAAACTTTTGAGCCGTACACTCTGTTTTGTACGATAAAGGCTTCGAATCAAGGAAGATCAGATGCTTAACGGTTGGACTACCAAATCTCTATCGATCACTATGTCGATCGTTCCGACGCTCGCCCTGACACTTGTCTCGGCAACGATTTTGGCCCCAAATATCGGGCACGCCCAAGCGACCAATCAAACTCAATATGGTCAGCAATCGGTTGCCCGCCAACAACAATCCGCTGGCCAACAACCGACCGGCCAACAATCGGCGCGACAACCTCAGATGACCCCGCAACAGCGAGCCGCCCAACAAAGAGCGGCAATGCAATCCCAAGCCCAACAGCGCGCCGCCCAAGAGGCCTACGCCAAATCAGTTGCCACCAAACGAATTGTTCAGCCAGAAGGATTTCCGCTGACAGCCGAGCACACCAAGTACGTCAGTGATTTGTTGGGATTCTGGGAGCAGAACAGCAACGCAGTTGAAAAATACCGGTGCAACTTTCGACGATTCGAATACGATACCGAGATCGTGAACTGGCGGGACCCAAATTCCAGGCAGCTTGCTGCACACTCGATCGCATTCGGTGAAATCCGATTCGCCTCGCCCGATCGAGCCCGTTATGAAACATCGCGGGTCGTCCGTTTTGCAAACCCGCCTCAAACCCCCGGCGGTGAAGCCGATTACCCGGAGGTCGAAGGCGATGCAGCACTCGAGCGTTGGATTTGCGATGGCCAGAATATCTTTGAATTCGATTTCGAAAACAAACGGCTTTACGAAACCGAAATTCCCAAAAAAATGCGAGGCAACATTGCCGAGAGTCCGCTCCCATTCATTTTTGGTGGGAAACGAGACGAAGTGCTCCAGCGTTATTGGGTTCGCTCCGCTACGCCCAAAGGAGTTGAGAACGAGTACTGGTTGGAGCTTTATCCCAAACGAATCGAAGACTCCAGAATGTACTCAAAAATCGAACTGATTATTGCCAAGGAGGATTTTCTCCCTAAGGCAATGCATATGTTCAATCCGCTTTACGATCCCGCCAAAGGCAACGAGGCGAGCCGCTACTTCACGTTTGAGAACCGTCGGGTTAACAACGAGCTGGATAAACTCGCCGACTTCATGAAACGATTCGTCAGCCCAAGACTTCCCGGATTGGCCTGGAAACGAGTCAAGCGTGACGTTGGATCCAATCAAGCCGCCGCGCCACCTGAACTGAAACTCCCAGGCGGCCAAGGACCAACAGCAGATCCGGAGCGTCGATTGCCGTAAGGGCTTGGCCACGACGCCGATAAATGCGAGACAAGCTCGAAGCGTCAACTGCTCGGACTGTGCACAAGAACGTACGTTGATTCGATTATCACGTGCGAATACCAGCCCGAAGCGCCAGCGAGGGAACGTCTACCAGAGGAACCCTCGCTCGCGCTTCGGGCTGATATTACTTAACTGAAACATTGACGGAACCTGAAAACCTATAAGTTTGAGTAGCTAGTGCCGACCGGGCGGACCTTGTAACGTAAAACCTTACTTGCTTGTGCTGAGAGCTTGTATTGTTGGTGTTGGAAAATCTATCACACGCGGCTCGGTGTGCAGGATTTGAACTAAAAGTCTACCGCGAACTCAAATAGCCGATCGCCATTCCCACAAGCAACCCGATTCCATGCGCCCAGTTGGCGACCGAGCCCATCCCGATAAAACCCAATCCTCCGGGAACCATGCACAGAAACATCCAGCCGACCAGAATGACTACCGTCGACTGGGGAATTTTAAAACCGAATGAACGGTCGAAGACCGACTTCATCCACACGAACCCAAACAAACCGTACACCACACCAGACATTCCCCCGAGGCTGGTGATCATCGTTCCATTGACCATCCCCGGTGGACTTCCTCCCATCCAATCAGGAACGACACATTGCACAATGTTTGGAAGTGCAGCCGTGGCAAGACAAATCAATCCGAACTTTAACGTCCCGTAACGGTTTTCGATCAAGCGACCGAATTGAAAGAACATGTAGAGATTGAACAGAATGTGTGTGATTCCATAGTGGATGAAGATCGGAGTAATGATACGCCAGACCTCACCTCTTTTAATGCTTGCCAATCGACGGTTCAAATCGTCTTTGTCCAAGTTCGCCAGAGCAAGTGAATCAGGCCGATCAACCGAAACAAACTGCAACGCCTTGTAGACCTTATGGTCTCTGTCCATAAACCCGTCGTTATCTCTGTCGACTTGCCCGAACTCGGTCGCCAGAGCGACGACCGCGCAGATCGCCATTAGCGTCAGCGTTAGCGGCGGCTTACGATTCATCGCATTGGGTTTGACTTTGACAATTCGGCGCTGGATCTGCTGCCGTTTTTTCTCTTCAGCTCGCGCGATAATTTTGGCTTGGCGGACCGAGTTAGCATACTTCTGGTCCGATGGATTCCCGACAAACTCCTGAAAGTCCGCATACGCTTCCTTGAACTGGTCCTCATCTTTGACCCAAACTTCGTACAGATCGCCGGCCGCGGGATCAAAATGGCTTTCAATCCCTTTGACAAGCAAATATGACGAAAACAGTGTCGCCTGTTCGTTGTCTTTCAATTCGCCGAGCAGTCTCATAAATCAACCAAATTCTGTTGTTATCTAAATTCAAAGGAACTGCTATCACGCTGGGAATTATCGCTGGGCAGGTCGGTAAACAACCGTGTTTTGTGCTGGCACAATCGAGGTTGCCAAGGACACGGGATTACGGGAGAGTCCCACCGCAATTATCGCGTAAACATGGTGTAGATGTCCATCGGCAATCAGTTGCAAAATTCAATCTGAGATTACGGCCTTCACGATAGATGACAAACGATCCCACCAGCTTGCCAGCGCCAGATGACGGTCTGGATCTTTCCCCAGAAATTTCCGTGCGCCCCGCAGAAAACGACGTTGCAAACTCCGCAAAAAAAGAGAAAGCGGAAATTCCCTCCCGATTCGATAAACCAAAAACGAAATCAGACCAAGCCGACGCGCAGTTGGTCAACCAAACCAAGAATCAAATTCGCGCGTTGGTTCAGGAGATCTCCGATCTTGCAAAATCGGATTGCTCAGTTGAAGATTTTTATGAGGGCTTTCTGACACGCACGACCAGTGCGCTTGCGTCGGTAGGCGGAGCGATTTGGGTTCGCGAGAACGCTCAACAGCCTCTTCAGCTTCACTATCACGTGAACCTCAAACAGACCAGGCTTGCCAAAGATAAAAAAGCTCAGGCTCGCCACAGTCAAATGTTGCGGAAACTTGCCGAGCAAGGCGAACCTGCACTTGTCGGTCCCGATTCCGGATCAGCCGATGAAGACTTGGCAGGCAACCCGACTGATTCTCTGTTGATCGTCGGCCCGCTCAAAATCGACAATACGACAATCGGGCTCGTCGAGATCTTCCAACGCCCAGGAGCCGGACCAACCACGCAGCGCGGCTACTTGCGATTCTTGATGCAGATGTGCGAGATCGCTAGTGATTTTCTGCGCAACCAACGCATCCGTTCGTTCGCCGCCCAGCAAACGATGTGGCAACAAGTCGAACAGTTCATGCGGCTGATCCATCAGGGACTCGACACCAAACAGACTGTATTTACGCTTGCCAACGAAGGCCGTCGTTTGATCGATTGCGATCGCGTCAGCGTGGCCATGGGAAAAGGCCGAAACTGCAGAATCAAAGCGGTCAGTGGCTTGGACTCAATCGAGCGCCGAGCCGAACAGGTCAAGAAACTTGGCTCGCTGTCGGCAGCCGTGATTAAGGCTGGCCAGCCGCTTTGGTACACCGGCGAGAATGATGACCTTCCGCCGCAGATCGAAAAAAAGATGCACGCCTATGTGGACAAGTCACACACCAAAATGCTTGCCATCATTCCCTTGTTCGAGTCCAAGAACGAGACCTCCGGGGGCTTGGAACCGGGAAACTCAGCTCAAAAGAAGCCAAAGCCACTGGGCGCGCTCGTCGTTGAACAACTTAAGGACTCTCGAATTACGCCCGCGTTGGAAAAGAGAACCGCACTGGTCGTCGAACATGGACAGACCGCTTTAACCAACGCTAACGAACACAACAGTATCTTCCTAATGCCGCTGTGGAAATCGCTCGGCAAAGCAACGAGCGCGTTCGAAGCCGGCAATCGATTCAAGACTTTGTGTGCACTGGGAGTGCTGGGAGCCGTTGGGGCATTCCTTTGCCTGTTCCCCTACTCGTTTGGCTTGGGCGCCAAAGGAAGCTTGACTCCCGAAACTCAGCGTGAAGTTTTTGCCCAAGCCGCCGGTACCATGATCCAAGTCAACGTCTCCGATGCTGGTGACACGATGGCTAAACAGAATCAAACGCTGGCCGTACTTAAGAATACAGACATCGAACTTGAGATCAGCAAAATTATCGGCGAGATCGCGCAGTACAGTCAGGAAATCGACGACAACACGCGAATCCTTAGTGCTACTGGCCGAGAAAAGCTCTCAACAGTTGAGCGACTCGAGATCAAAAGCAAAAATGACGAAGCGATTCAGGCCGTCAACAGTCTTCAAAACGAACTCAAGATTCGCCAGGAAGAACAAAAGCTTCTTGAGATCCGTAGTCCGATCGATGGTCGCGTTGTCACTTGGAACATCCGATCCAATTTGCTCAACCGCCCGGTCGAACTCGGACAAAGCTTAATGACGATCGTTCCGCCAGATACGAAATGGCAGATCGAACTTGAAATGCCAGAGCGTCGTTTGATGCATCTGCTGAAAGCCCAAAAGGAATCAGACGAACCGCTGAAAGTCACATTCGGGCTGTTTTCCAATCCGGGAACAGAATACGAAGGCGAAATTCTCCGCATCGATCGAAAACTGGATGTCTATTCTGACGAAGGAAACTCGGCGTTGGTGCGGGTAGTATTCCCCAATGAATCAGTAGATCCAGAGCTTCTTCGTTCAGAAACCCGAGTAACAGCAAAAGTCCACTGCGGCACCCGATCAATCGGTTATGTTATGTTCCATGAATTGATTGAAACTGTTCAATCAAGCTTCATGTTCTGGTTCTAGCGTCGCGGCGAAAATGGTTTACGTTTGGCTAACGCTGTTTATCGTGTTGGTACTTCTATTCTGGGCACTAAACCTGATCGGTTTGCCCGGCAATTGGATGATCGTTGCCATTGCGTTGCTATGGACATTTTTTGGTCCACACGACTATCAGTTTCACTGGATAGTCCCTGTCGTCTTGGTGTTGCTAGCCATCATTGGCGAACTGATTGAATTCCTGACTTCTGTGCTGGGCACTAAAAAGCTGGGCGGTTCTACGCGCGGAGCGACACTTTCAGTGATCGGTTCGATAGCCGGTGGATTGATTGGCGCCGTTTTCGGAATTCCTTTTCCGATACCTTTGGTTGGAATGCTGATTGGATCGCTCCTGTTTGCTGGGATCGGTGCCTGGGTCGGCGCGACTCTCGGTGAAAAATGGGTCGGCAAACCGATGAAGGAAAGTGTCAAAATCGGAGGTGCCGCCTTTGTGGGGCGAGTCTTGGGTACAGCTGGAAAACTGATGATCGGCTCAACAATGGTTGTGCTATCAATCGCTGCCCCGTTTGTTCCGCTGTTTACAAATTGAGCGTTTTGCTCGAAAGATCGCGAGAAAATCGAGGCCGGCGAACGTTGCTAGCTCGTATATAATTTGTTAGTTCCTAATAGCTAAAAACTCACAATTAAACATAACAGTCCGGTATTGCCGATTCTCAAGAGAACTTGGACTTGCGCGGCGTTGTTCCGCCATTGTTCTGCGAGACGCAATTGTTAGATTGAGCCAACGATCGAGAAAAACGAATGAACCGATTCTACATCAGCCTGTTTTCCTGCGGACTGGCTTTCGCACTCTTGTTCAATCCCAATGCAATCGCCCAGTCTGGCGGAAGCTTCAGCTTGGCCAAAACAACACAGCTTCCTGGAAATCCTCCTGCGTCAAGCATACCCGGATCAAGCAACAGTCAATTCGCTACTCCGAAATCTACGACGACGTTGAGCCAACCAAAACTCAAACCCTTTTTACCAAACTCGTTTTCTGGAGGCGGCTCGCTCTCCAAACCGGTTTCAGGTACCGCCAGTCCAACAAAACCTCCAGCCCAATCAATGGGATTTGGGTCCGCCAAGCCATCCACATTTGGTAGCCCCGCCAGCTTTCCCGCTCAAGGCCGACCATCGTTTGGAGCAAACTCAATCGGCTCGACGCAGCTTACCTCCAGTAAATCCTCTGGCGGATCGACCAACCATCCACCTGACTCGGTTGATTGCCCAATCAGTTCGGTGCATTTCATCGAAGACATTCAATTGCCAGCCTTGGAAGCTGGTGAGATCAAGTTAATGAATTTCAAAGAAGGCGATTTTGTGCCAGCCGGTCAAATCATTGCCCAGATCAACGATGAGAATTACCAGATGCTGCTGGAACAAGCCGACATGCGCTACCAGATCGCTTTGGATGCCGCAGGGGATTCTACAGCTTCATTGGCCGCCAAGAAGAAGCATCAGGTCGCGAGCATCGAAGCGAAAAAGACAAACCGGCTTGCCGAGTCAGGATCGAAGTCGGCCTCAGACAAGATGATGGCCAACTACACCGCAGAAATTGCTCTGCTGGAGTGGCAAAAGGCTGAACAAGAGCGCCGCAAGGCACTTGCCGAAGCGAAATTGGCGTTGGCCGAAAAACGTCAGGTACAAAAGAAGATTGATCGGCATACATTGCGACCTGATTTCGATGCCTACGTTGTCGAAATCATGAAACACAAACAGGAGTACGTTCAGGTTGGTGAAGAGGTAATGCGACTGGCTCGAATGGATCGTGTCTGGGTGCAAAGCGTTGTTGATACCAAAGAACTAAATGCTCATGAGCTTATGAATCGAAAGGTCACAGTAACGATTGAACTGGCGCGGAATGAGACAGCCAAATTCGAAGGCCGAGTCAAGTTTGTCGGACTTGAACGGCAGGGCCCGGAACTACTGATGGTGAAAGCCGAAGTTGCCAACCGTCCAATCAACGGACACTGGATCCTGCATCCCGAAGCAGAAGTTTCGATGAAGATCCACTTGAACGACGATACCTCGAGCAGCTCGTTCGGCTCGGCATCGACGCCGTCTACGCCCAACGTCAATCGCTAGACAGTTCAAGCTGTGGTAGGTCGGTGCGATGACGCCCAGTAGAGGAGCACCTCCATGCAAAACACAGCCCCCGAGACCCTGTTTTTCTGCTTCTGCATTTAGCAGCAAAGACTCGTTGGCGGCAAGTTCGTTGATCAAAGCAAACAGAGTCACGCTATTTTAGCGCGCCAGATCATCGTCCGGCCTTCATGAGCGCAAAGTCCAACGCTCACTCGTAACGGTTGGTGGCCGAGTTTACAAAAACTCAGCCGAACCGCCCCGCCAACCGCTTGTTGAGCCCCCCAACCAAATGTTTCGCCAAATTGTTTCTTTTTTTTGGCAATTTTGAAAGTCGTTCAAAGATTTTGGGCTTTTGCTGACATTCCTATGTCGTAGCGCGACTGTCTCGCGCAGCGGATTTCGAACGGGCGACTGTGAACAGGTTTGCATTGCCAAGATTCAAAAAACGTTTTCCCCAATACCTGGCTAATACTTACAAGGCTAATTTCGTGAACAAGATTTTCAAAATGATGATTGCAGCAGCGTTCATCCTTACTGGTCATACGGTCCAAGCTCAAGATTCGACTCTGGTACAAGTCACGATCGAGAACATCGCACCTGAAAATGGAGTTGTTTTGACCCCGATCTGGGTTGGTTTCCACAATGGAAACTTTGACAGTTACAACGGCGGCTTGCGTGCACTTCCAGGGCTCGAACGACTCGCCGAAGACGGAAACAACTCACTTATTTCTGAACAGTTTCTTGACTTCAATGCTCAGCGTGGCGGCTATACCTACATCGACAATTCTGGCCGGCGCCCCAAAAGTCGCTTGGTAAGAACGGGTGACCTGACGGACATCCATCGTCAAGATGCAACCCTGGGTGCAGCTCCCGTTCGTCCTGGCGAGACCGTATCACAGGTTTTCGAACTACGTAACGACGGCAGCAACAACTACTTTTCTTATGCTTCGATGGTCTTGCCGACCAACGACTTCTTCATCGCCAACGGCAATCCACTGGCCCACAGCATTAGCAGCTTGTTGGAAGACGGTGGGGAAATCTCGTTCTTCATCGGAACACCTGAAGGTGGCACCAATGACGCCGGTACAGAGCGTGAAGATTTCAACTTTTCAGCTGGCAACGGATTGTTCCCCAACCGGAACCTGCCTGCCGGACAAGCAGGTCCCAACCAAGGCGGTCGTACCCGTCGTGCGATTGCCAACGTCGTAGGCAATCCTTTCCAAAGCTTCCGTTTGATTTCACGCCGTGATCGTGTTCGGCTGGCCATTGCATCTTCCTTTGTAAGACGTATCGTACGAATCCTTTCTCGATTCGACTTCTTGCCTAAAGTTGAACAGACCATCGCTTCTCTTAAACAGTCGTTGGCAGAATTTAAAGCCAGTGTCATCATTGATGTCGATGGTCTTGATTTTAACCAGTACCAAGACGGCATCGCACGCGTCACGATTTCAGCGCTTGCACCTGAGGTCAGTTTCACCGGAATGGTTGAAAATGCGGAAGTGGCTGACGACGAAGCTTTTGTCGAAGCAGCCGATGCAGGCAACTTGTACTTCAACATTCACACGACTGATTTCAACGGTGGAGAAATCCGGGGTCAGCTTGATTTGGTTCTATCTGACAATACAGTCGGTGGTGTTCGAACACTAGAATTGGGTGCGATGCTCGACAGTGCTCAAGAGCCTGACAACGCGTCTGATTCTAACGCCATGGGAGTCGGCAGCGTCACCATCGTGATCGCAGAAGACGGATCAGCAACGTACAGTTCCGAACTATCGGTCAACGGAATCGACGTCGATGACTTAATTCCAGTCGCTGTGTTTTCAGCCATTCATATCCACAATGCTCCTCGTGGAGCCAACGGTGGTGTGCTTCAGGACTTCATTGTCGATGCAGGCGGAACGCCAACAGACTTTAGTGTTCTGGAACAAGAATAGTCAAACACCAACCGTTTGATAACATTCGCATTTTCTAGAAAAATGCTTCTCTCAAAACCTGCTGGAAGATTGAATCTTCCAGCAGGTTTTTGTCGTTTAAAATCCGGCTACCGCCGAGTGGTAATCCAAAGAAACGGAGTACCATTCTCATCGACCCGGACCTCTTCCCAAAGCTGAGGCTTGGATTGGCGTAGTAGCTTTGAAGTCGCCGCCATCAGAGAGATCTTTTTTGAGGAAAGATTGACTTTCACCTTATCCAACTCAATTCCTTCCCGGGCCATCGAGTTCTGGTCGTAGTAAAACGGAATCTCAGCCCGTTTCTGAATTGCATCCAAAGCCGTTTTCATCGGAAAGCCGCGAATTTCCATGGGCAAGGTATCGAAAAGTCTCGGCACGACTTGAACCGGCACACGTTGGATCGGCCAACCGATTGGCCAATTCTCCTGACTGGATCGCGAATCGATAACCCGCATCGTCAACTTCTCGCCCTGACGTCGCTGCGGCTCCAGGACCAAACCAAGCGGACGAAGCACCGTTGCCAATGCCGTTCCAACGGAAATCCCGTTGACTTCATCGACGACCTTTTCTTCTCCGCTAATTGCGGCTCGGGCTGCTGCATCGAATTCAAATGGCAAACCAGTTTGGCCAGCAATCTTTCTGACAACATCTCCCGCCTTTTCTCCTGCCGTGTTGAATTCGACTTTTTCGGAAAGCGTTTCATGCAAGCCGACGAGCTGCTCAGCCGTTAAGCCAAACGCCTTTTTTTCGGCCAAGCCGACCTTGGCCCCGTCATCTCTGAGCCGCTTCAACAACGCGCGAATTCCGGCTTTGTCATTGATCGTGAACGAACCGCCCGGTAGATGAAGTTTCCTTCCGTAAATCAAACCAGTAACTTGGATCATCGTCACCGAAGCCGTTTCCACTTCGTCGATCTCCGGCTCACTGATATCAGTTCGTGACGAAACTCGGTCGGCTCCAACGTCTTGAAGCATTTGAATCCACTTTTGCTGAGTCCCGACCGGTGCCCTGCCGCTGGTCGCAACCGTCAACGTGATCATTCGACGCTTGGAATCCTGCTGAGAGAAGCAGAACTGAGGAATCATCAGGACCGCAATCACCCCAGCCATGAATGCCAAAATACTCCGGCGCCAAAAATGCATTGGCCAGTTGCAATTTACCAAGTCCAAGTTTGAGTTGTCAGATTGACCGTTTCGATTCACGCCAGTACCGCCGATGTGAAATAAGTTGACACCGCTTCCGACTCTATTGTTACCTTTAGGTCGAGTTTGGAAACATCGCAAATTGATTCAGTGCCTAATCCGACATTCCGTAGCGCCCGATACAGTAGATCGCGTTGATCAAATCCTTGATTCCAATCTTTTTGCCTTCCTCGTACCCACGACTATCGTAGGAGATAGGAACCTCTACAAATCGGTAACCGCGACGGGCCAGTTTGGCAGTAATCTCCGGTTCGATTCCAAATCGGTTCTGCTGAAGCTTTACGTCCTGAAGAGCTTCGCGCGTGAAAGCTTTGTAGCAAGTTTCCATGTCTGTCAAATTCAGACCGCTGAATAGGTTGGAAGCCTGAGTTAACGCGGCATTACCAGCTCGATGAACCCACGACTCATCTTGCTGCTCTTCACCGATAAATCTTGAACCGTAAACAATATCGGCATCGCCTTTTAGCAACGGTTGGATCAGTCTCGGAATATCGCAAGGGTCATACTCCAGATCCGCGTCTTGAACGACGATGAAATCACCTGTCGCAGCAGCAAACCCAGTCTGTAGCGCTGCCCCTTTACCCGCATTGGCTTCTTTCAAAAGCAATTGAACGTGCGGAAGACCTTGGAGCTTGGAAAGCACCTCTCGTGTACCGTCGGTACTAAAGTCATCAATGATCACGAGTTCCATGTTCAGCGGCAGCGCTGCAACTCGAGACAGAATACGGCCGATCGTTTTAAGCTCATTGAAAACTGGAATCACCACTGAAAGACGATAGTCAGTCCGAGGACTGGCATCTTTGCCTGGATCGGCGGTTTGATACTTGCCTAATTCTTCTTTTACCAGTTCGGCACAGCCGTCCAATCGTTCGATCAACTGATCGAGAAAAGGACTCGGTTTTGTGACGGCTGGCGAGGCATTTACCGACCCAGTTTTCGCCGGACCAACCGACGCCTCTGTTGGTCCAAGTGGCGAATAAGAAGCAGTATCCAAACCTGAGTTTTCCACGGTAGTCTCTCTTGAAGTGTGGGGCATTTACCATGATTAATCGGTGTTCCCCATCGGTTCTCGTGAACGTTGGAACTGCGATGCCAATTATCCGTTTTCAAATTCGAGATCGAAACAAAAAGACGCCCTAACCGTCAAATCTGCACCGAGTGGAATTCGGGTTGTCGCACTGGAATATGAGCAATTGTTCCACGAAAAAAGCCGTCACACGAATGCAACGGCCTTTGAATTTTGAATTCTTTCCAAGCAGAAAAAACCAAGCTGCGACAGAATACTAATCCCAGTCGAGTTTTCCACCAGTCTGGTACTCAGTAACACGTGTCTCAAAGAAATTCTTCTCTTTGGCCAAGTCCATCGTCTCACTCATCCACGGGAATGGATTGTTGCTGTTGTACTGAACCGGCAATCCGATTCGCTCAAGCCGTCGGTCAGCGACATGCTGAACGTAGTCACGGAACAAATCGGCGTTGAGGCCAAGCACACCGTTTGGCAAGCAATCGTGAGCATAGGCGATCTCAAGCTCAACCGACTCGCGAACTCGCTGAACCATTTCCTCCTGAAACTCAGGAGTCCACAACTCTGGATTCTCGGCTTTGATTCCATTGATCAAGTCGATGCCGAAATTCAAGTGGACCGACTCATCACGAAGGATGTATTGGAACTGCTCTCCGATTCCCTTCATCAGGTTCCGCCGATGAAACGACAGAATCATGACAAAACCGGTGTAGAAGAAAATACCTTCCATGATCAGATAGAAACCGATCAAGTTCTTCAGCAGAGCCTGGGCACCTTCGAACGTCTCAGTCGTGAAGCCCGGCTCGAGAATCTCCTTGGTCAGCTCCATTTCGAACGCGTCCTTGCGGGCGATCGACGGGACTTCGTTGTACATGTTGAAGACTTCACCTTCATCGAGACCCAAGCTCTCCACCACATACAAAAACGTATGCGAGTGGACAGCTTCTTCAAACGCCTGTCGCAGCAAATACTGCCGACACTCTGCGTTGGTGATGTGCTTGAAGACCGCCAACACAAGGTTGTTGCCGACAAGGCTCTCTGCCGTCGAAAAGAAACCCAGGTTCCGCATGATCACCAACCGCTCGTCAGGAGTCAGCGCGTCCGACTTCCAGATTTCGATATCCTTGTTCATCGCGACTTCGGTCGGCATCCAGTGATTGGCACAACCGTTGTCGTAGTGCTCCCAAGCCCACTTATACTTCAGAGGCATCAACTGATTAACGTCGACTTGGTGGCAGTTGATCAGCCGTTTTTCACTGGCGTCAACTCGTTTTGCTGCCCCGACTCTATCTTCTCGAATATCTATTGCCATGCTTTGCGACTCCATGCAAAAAAGGTCATTCGTTTTAGTTGTTCGTTAACTACGGTCCGTTCGCGGTTTGGTCATTAACTGTCACAAGTGCGAGCAGTTAACAGACCAACGCGAGAAACAAATTCACAGCGCCACTTGCTATGAAACAAGCGGCAGCTGCGAAAATGGGAATTCAAATCACTACTGGCAAGCTTCACAATCTGGATCGTCGATGCTGCACATCTGGACCTCAGGTTGTCGCTCCACCGCAATGTCGGACGATGAACTCGCGTTCTTCATCCAGCGGGGCTGAACACCAAACTTGTTGATGTCGACCGTCGATTTCTCAACCTGAGTCGCTCCAAGCGACCGCAGGTAGTAAGTTGTTTTGAGGCCGCTGCGCCATGCCAAGCGGTACATCTCATCGAGCCTGCGACCACTCGGCTGACCCAGGTACAGATTCAACGACTGCCCCATGTCCAACCACTTCTGGCGGCGACTTGCACAACGAATAATCCAGCTCGGATCAATTTCGAAGGCTGTTGCGTAACGCTCCTTGATGTCTTCTGGCAGATCCGGAATATCACCAAGCGCTCCGTCGTAATACTTGATCTTCTCAAGCATGTCGTCGCCCCAAAGACCCTTGGCCTTGAGTTCGTTGATCAACTTGACGTTGACCTGAACGAACTCGCCCGACAAGTTGCTCTTCACAAACAGGTGCTTGTAGGTTGGCTCGATCGACTGAGTCACACCGACAATCGTAGAGATCGTCGCCGTCGGAGCGATCGCCATCACGTTACTGTTTCGCATTCCGTGGGCTTTAACCTGTTCACGAACCGGAGCCCAGTCCATCGACATCGACTTGTCCATCTCGACTGGTACACCACGCTCTTGTTCGAGCAAGGCAACTGTGTCGATCGGTAGCAAACCGCGATCCCATTTCGAACCTTCATAGCTTTGGTAGGTTCCGCGTTCCTGAGCCAATCGGCTGGACGCCGAAATCGCAAAGTACGAGATCGCTTCCATGCTCTTGTCCGCAAACTCGACCGCTTGCTCACTCGCATAACCGATCCCACAAGCCGACAAAGCGTCTTGAAAGCCCATCATGCCCAGCCCAACCGGGCGATGACGTGAGTTTGAGTTCTTTGCTTCTGCAGTCGGATAGAAGTTGATATCGATCACGTTGTCGAGCATTCGAACAGCCGTGTTGATCGTTTCCTCAAGCTTCTCCAGATCAAGCTCACCATCTGTCACATGGTTCAACATGTTGATCGAACCAAGATTACAAACCGCAGTTTCTTCAGCAGATGTGTTGAGCAAAATTTCGGTGCAGAGATTACTACTATGCACCACGCCACAGTGATCCTGAGGCGAACGAATGTTCGAAGGATCCTTGAATGTGATCCAAGGATGTCCGGTTTCGAAAACGCGAGTCAGCATTTTTCGCCAAAGATCAACGGCAGGAATCTTGCGGGAAATCTTGATATTCCCGGCGGCTGCTTCTTGCTCGTACTCAACGTATCGAGTTTCGAACGCTTTACCGTACAGATCGTGCAGGTCGGGCGTTTCATTGGGACTAAACAAAGTCCAGTCTTCGCCGTTGGTGACACGCTTCATGAACAAATCGGGAATCCAGTTTGCCGTGTGCATGTCGTGAGTTCGCCGACGCTCGTCACCAGTGTTCTTGCGAAGATCGAGGAACTCCTCGATATCGAGGTGCCAGGATTCAAGGTAGGAGCAAACCGCACCCTTGCGTTTTCCGCCTTGGTTGACGGCGACTGCTGTGTCGCTGACGACCTTGAGAAACGGAATCACTCCCTGACTCTGACCGTTGGTGCCTTTGATGTGCGAGTTGGTCGCACGGATATTGGTCCAGTCGTTACCAAGCCCGCCAGCCCATTTGGAAAGCTTTGCATTGTCGGCAATCTGCTTGAAAATGCTATCCAGATCGTCGTCGACCGTACTCAAATAGCAAGAACTAAGCTGCGGATGCAACGTCCCGGAGTTGAACAATGTCGGTGTCGCCGAAGTGAATCGGAACTGGGAAAGAATGTTGTAGAACTCAATCGCCCGATCAGTCTTGTTTTCTTCCTGAATCGAAAGACCCATCGCAACTCGCATCCAGAAATACTGAGGTGCTTCAAAACGTCGACCTTCAATGTGAAGAAGATACCGATCGTAAATCGTTTGGAGACCAAGATACGGAAACAGAGCGTCGCGACTGGAATCGATGGCAACAGCCAGCTTTTCCAAATCAAACGTCGCCAACTCTGGGGCGATTCGACCGGCTTCGATCCCGGTTGAAATAAAGCTCCCGAATTGATCGCGATAAAGTTTGGCAACTTCATCAGCGCTGGTTGACGACTTGCCCAACGACTCGCGGTAGATGATATTCAACACCAACCGACCGGCAACCGTATCGTAGGCTGGATCGTTTTCGATTCTGGCTCGCGCGGCCAGGACCATCGAACGGCCAATCTCTTTGGGCGTGATTCCGTTGTAGAATTGCTTTTCTACTTCTTCGAGCAGCTCATCACTTGAGCAATTCTCATCAAAGCCTTCGCAAGCGTCAGAGACCTGACTGCGAAGCCGATCGAAATCAAGATTCTCAAGCGTGCCGTCACGGTCCACCATCATCTGCGGGAACGGCTCGGAAGAGTCCATCCGCTCGTCGGCCCGCAACTGACGCACCTTGGCTCGCTCAGCCCGATACAAAATGTAACGCCGGGCAACGGCATAGAAGTCAGCCTTCATCAACTGACGTTCGACGGTGTCCTGAATGTGCTCGACAGAAATGCCTTCAGAAGCCGCCTCAGACTTAATTACATCGACGACCGCATCGGTGATCGCTTCAATCTTGCCCAGCTGAGCATCTTCCAACATGCTAACATCGCTGAGGCCCTTTTCGGCACAGAAGGCTTTTTGAATCGCATTTCGAATCAAATCCCGCTCAAACAACAAAACGCGACCGTCACGTTTTTTTACACTCAACTCCTGATGTGTCTCCAACATTCCTTCGTCTCCCAAGCTGAAAATGGTCCATGACTTTCCATTTGCAGGCAAATGGTTCGTCTCTATTTTTGCCTATCAACGCTTGAACGCTCGCTGTTCGTTCAACCCTTGATTCTCTGGAGAGCATCGCAGATCCGGTGACACGTCTGGTCACTCCGCCTGACTAAGAACCTTCCGTGGGCAGTTTGAACACAGCTTCCGTGCGTCGACTGTCTCTGGTGAGATCTATAATCGCGGAACAGACTGGTGCCGGCCCCGATACAACTCCTATTTAAGCCACCCTGCAAATAGAGCCGCCAAGCCCCACTTAACCCAAAACCCCTCAGGCCCCGAAATTCAGGCTGGCAAGAAGGATTCTTATCGCTTTCAAAAAGTGGCGGGAGCCCAATATATCGACGACATGTCATCTGTCAACACAAAATGTTGTGCTTCGTCTGCTTGCACGTTGTATCGTTCCAGCTCCTTTTCATCTTCAACCAAAATTCGAATAGCGATGAAACTCCAACGTAGATTTGGATTTCTTCGAATCAAGCGGATGGTTTCTAAAGTTGCTCGCATGGCACGCTAGCGAATCTACATATGGAATAAGAAGCACCAATCGCTCGCAAACTTTTTCAAAATCGTTTACTTTTTTTAGACCAACTGCAACAAAACTACTTCATCAAAGTTGAAAACTTGTTGTCATCAAAACGAACTTATAGCCAGCGCCGAAATTCATTAGCATTCAACTGAGCGGTTCGCGTTACATCCGGGATTTATCAACCAAAACTTCAACCTGAAACTTCAAGAAAACACAATGGCTCGCGAAAGTCTGACAAAAACGAAGCTGAAAAAGATCGTCGAGAACCGGGAGTTTTCCGCACTAAAACGAAACCAGATCCAGGCTTCTATTTCGCAATACATGCTCACCAATTCCTGCTCCATCAGTTCGGGCAACTTCAGCAAGATCAGCGGCCAGGATCTCGGGCTGTTGTTCCACGTCACAGATGAACACTTTTTTGACGGAGTCGTGAATCAGCTTTGTGAACAGAAAGCCGATCGACCACTTTCCTTCCGGCTTTCGACCCGCATGACCAGTGCCGGTGGAATGACAACGATGCAAACCTCGCGAGACCGGCGAAATCCGACGGTCGAATTTGAAATTGCGATCGCAACGACTCCGCTGTTTGCGACATTCAAAGACGATCCAACCGCAGTGGTCAGCGGCGTCCGTTGCCGCAACCGGCTCGAAGCACTTCAACGAATCATGGAACACGAAATGATTCACCTCGTCGAAATGCTGCTCTGGAACGACTCCAACTGTGCCGCCAAGCCGTTCAAGCGTATTGTGAAAAAGTTCTTTGGCCACACCGAATCAAACCACCAATTGCTGACACCTCGCGATCTTGCCAGAAAACGACTGGGAATCTCCCAAGGCGATCGGGTCACCTTTTCGATTGAAGGGCGAAAACTAACGGGCCACATCAATCGAATCACCAAGCGCGCAACGGTCTTGGTCGCCAATTCAAAAGGGGCGTTGTACGACGACGGACAAAAGTACTTGAAGTATTACGTCCCCCTGAACCGTCTCAAGCGCGCTTGATGTCTTTAGCACCTTAATGCACGTCCACTCATTGATAATCAATGGTGATCCGATGGCGATGGTTAATTGCTTCCAGACTCTCCCGCTCGATGACCGCCAAGCCAATTATCCCGGCCAAACTTCAACTGGGAGCTGGAATTGAGCTGGAACAATGGTTTTTGCGATCATTTGGCCGCCATGAGGAACAGAATTGCTTAATCCACATTTCCTCATCGCGTACACTGCGTGTACAACGGACTGTGCATGGCTTGCTCGATCAACAGGAGCTGCCGGTCTGCGGTTACCGTGGTAACGGCAAGATGCCAGTTCAGGAAAAGGACCAACGATGCTGTTCACCAAATCCGATCGAAAGTTTGCCCAAGCCGTTTCCAAGATCGCGTTCGCCAATCCGTTCCTTCCCGAGCGCGTCGAATTTGAAAAAGAAGCGCTGGGTAAGAAGTTTGATCCTAACACCAGGCCGTTCTGGAGTTGGACGCTCAATGACGAACTCGATCGCCCCAATATTCTGGCACTTGAGAAATTGGTGTTGGAGCTTACGACAAAGCTCCGAGAAAAGATCAGCTCCGCCGAATCAGTTGAGCCGGAAGACTTCCAACTCTATGACGATCTGGCGCTCTATGTCCTCTACTACACGGCAATCATCGATGTCGCTGGCGACGCGAAGACTGAGTACCTCGCTCAATCTGATTGGGAAACGTTTCGCAAAGAATTTGAACACTGGATGAATATCGACGGCAAAAAATCCCCGAGCTACGGTCAAGCCGCTCACGTGTTCGCCTATCTGCACCAACTCAAACGGGCCTTCATCAATATATTTCACTGTGTCATCGGACGTTCACTTCCAATTGCAAAGCTCAGAGCTCGAATCTTTCAGTCCATTTTCACACATAATCTTCGCCGGTTCCGAAATACGCTCTACAAATCGATGAATGAAGTTACGACGCTGGTAGTCGGCGCGACCGGAACTGGAAAGGAACTGGTTGCCAAGGCAGTTGGGATGTCACAGTACATTCCTTTTGATGCCAAGACGGGAAAGTTCAAATGTGAAAGTGCCGATCAATTCGTGGCCTTGAATCTGGCCGCATTCACTCCGACGCTGATCGAGTCGGAGTTGTTTGGACATGAAAAAGGTTCGTTTACCGGTGCGACGGCGCGAAGAGTCGGTTGGCTCGAATCAGTTGGCAAATTCGGTTCTGTGTTTCTCGACGAAATTGGTGAGCTTGATTTGGCGATTCAAGTCAAGCTTCTTCGTGTCTTGCAAAATCGTGAGTTTCAACGAATCGGCGAGAACAAAACCAGAAGCTTCGAAGGCAAATTCATTGCCGCAACCAACCGCAATTTGATGGACGAAATCGGTGCCGGTTCGTTTCGGGAAGATTTCTACTACCGACTATGCTCGGATGTCATTGTGACTCCGAGTTTGAAGGAGCAGATACTCAGTCAAGAAGACGAGTTTGAATTCTTGGCCGACTTTATTGCTCATCGAATCGCGCCCGACGCACGCGACGGATTGAAAGCCGATGTTTTGAATTGGTTTGAAAGCTCTGCAATGGGCTCTTATGACTGGCCAGGCAACATGCGCGAGCTCGAACAGTGCGTTCGAAACATCATGATCCACAATGACTACACGCCGCCACAAAAATCCAATTGCGGCCTGAGCGACAGTTTTGCAAATCAACTCAACAGTTGTTCTCTTCCGGCTGAACAAGTTTTATCCAGATACTGCGCGATGGCTTATCAAAAATACGGCAGCTACGAGAAAGCAGGTGCAGTTTTGAAAATGGACCGGCGAACGCTGAAAGCCAAATCCTCACAGACCTTCGATTCAGAGTAACAGTGAATCAAGCCGAAGGACCACAGTTCTTGATGACTCTCTAGCCCGCACAGTTGTGGTCAAACCTTTATCAAAATCTAGCTCGATCGACGTTCAGCCGATTTCCAACTCAACTGGACAATGATCCGAGCCGAAAACTTCAGTTCGAATACCTGCCGCTGAGATCGCGTTCTGGAGCTTTTTAGAAACGAAGAAATAATCCAAACGCCAGCCGATGTTTCGCTCGCGGGCATTGTTTCGATAGGTCCACCAACTGTAGTGCTCAGATCCCGATTCGAATTGGCGAAACGAATCGAGAAAGCCTGCCTCGACAACTGCATCCAACCCCGCGCGCTCTTGCTCAGTAAAGCCTGCGTTCTTCTTGTTGGGTTTGGGATTGGTCAAGTCGATTTCGGTATGAGCACAGTTCAGATCGCCACAGAAAATCACGGGCTTCCGACGATTCAACTTTTTGATGTAGGCCAGAAATGCTTTGTCCCACTCCAACCGATAATCCAGTCGCTTTAAACCTCGCTGTGAATTGGGCGTATAAACATTGACCAAGTGAAAATCATCGAACGTTGCGGTGATCACTCGGCCTTCGCTGTCATGCTCCTCAATGCCAATTCCCAATACCTTTTTCTTGGGGATTACTTTGCTCCAGATCGAGGTGCCGCTGTACCCTTTCTTCTGGGCACAGTTCCAAATTTGGTGGTAACCCAGTTCGTCGGCCCAAGTCGTATCGACTTGGTCGGGCTCAGCTTTCGTTTCCTGCAAGCAAAGTATTTCTGGTTCGTCTGTAAGGACAAAGTCTTGAAAGCCCTTACCCATCGCGGCTCGAATCCCGTTAACATTCCATGAGACTAAACGCATTGCTACCTACTGACTTTGTCAAAGTTGACTCATCACCGACCGAGCTGATCGCGCATCATCATCCTACTGGCGGTGAGCCCATGAGGCTAATCGTGGAGGACCTGTGCGCCAAGCTTGGTGGATGCAAAGCACTCAAACGAGTTCTGCTGCTTGCCTCGAGGCATAAAAAAACACCGAGCACAAAGTACTCGGTGTTATTTAGCAATTAGCAGTTTATCGACCAAAGGTCGTTCGTTTTCTATGATCCGTTTGGAGATGAGTCAGGACCATCATCGTCAGCGATTGAAGTGACACCAACGGCCAAACCACCTAGAAGAGCAAGGCGACCAAGGCCTCCAGCAGCAGCACCTCCGAAGAGTCCACCGCTTCTACCGAGCAAACCTCCTCGGCCAGCAGATCGACCAAACAAACCTCGACCAGATCGACCAAACAAGCCTCTTCGTCCGCCTGAGCAAGAATTACAAGGATTGCAAGAGTTGCAGCTTGAGAAGTTGCTGAAGTTAGACTCGACGCCACATGTGGCACCTGAAGCACAACCGCAACCAACAGCTTCGCTGGCGTACTCGATAGGAGCATCGTAAACTTCGCCACCCATGATAGGCTCCGAGTAAACTTCGCCACTGTAAACCTGATCGCTTACGAATCCAGCGTCTTGCTGACATGTCATGCAGACGTCAAGCGAGTCTGAGTAACCAGCATCGTAAGGGATGTCGGCGAGCATTGAATCTTGGTAAGTAATTGGGTCAGCAACGATGAAACCTGGCTCAATTGCGCCTGGCTCGATCGAGACTGGAAGCTCATCAGTATCAACTAGATCTGTGAGGACAGCTTCTTCAGTCAGGACGGAATCTTGTTCTTGAACAGCTTCAAAGCTGACTGCAGCGAAGCCACTTGGGCCAGCGGCTACAAAGTCGTAAACACCAGGCTCAAGGTCTGAAACCATGAAGCTTCCCGATGAATCAGTTTGTACTTCAGCAATTTGCTTGTTGTCCTGAATGATGTGAACGTAAGTTCCTTCCACTGAATCCTTGCCCAGTAGAGCAACGACAGATCCTTGAAGCTGTCCGTCGCTTAGACGAACGCGGTTCGAACCAACAACTCGTTTCTCATCAGCAACAACTGTTGAAAGAATTTGCTCTGTTACTTCTGCAGGAAGCTTCTCTTTGATGATTTGCTTAACCGAAGCAAAGTTCGGTGAGACGGCAGCTGCTTCCATCAAGTTGTCCAACTTGCCGGTGGCGTCAGATACAACGCGAACACCATAAGCTGCAAAACCGTTCTCGCCAGTTGCGACGAAAGAATAAGCACCTTCTGGAACGTTTTGAGCAACGAATGACCCGTCGCTTTGAGTCGCTGTCTGAGCAACAACTTCACCGTTTTGAACGAAGAAAACGTTCAAGCTTGAAAGGCCTTCATTGTTTCCATTTTCGATTGAGGCAATTCGACCTTCAATCGCACCGTTTCGGTTAAGTGCAACTGTGTGCACTCGAGCCAATCCGATGGCTGAATCTACGGCAGCGGGAGTCTGCACGTTTAAATTAATCGGAGCTGAGTCCACCATAAGCTGGTGTGCCGTGGCTGCTGCAGTTGCCATTAGAGGTAAGGCAAACAACATCAAACCCAACTTTACTGTCTTCCATTTGTTTTTCATTACTGATCACCGTTTTCAAGGCTGCTAAACTATTGCTAAAATTACTGTATCAGTCTCCTCAGGAAGCGCATGCCGCCCGCAGATACATCCTCTGTTTTAGGTGGGGAAATTGGCCATGTCAAGGAATAAGTTCCTAATAATATGGGAGGATTAGGATAAGTAATACAAATCTTCGACATTCCTCGATTTAAACGCTTATCGGGTCTAAATTTACGATTTCATCAACTTTTTACTTATAACCCCAACTTCTGGGGAGCTGGCAGAACCATACCTCGATTTTGCAATCCGACCGCTCTGAAACGCCAATCTGCCAGCCTGCACTCCTAATGCCATCGCTTGGGCCATTTTCACGGGGTTTTGGGCCTGAGCCACTGCAGAATTGAGAAGCACTGCATCAAAGCCCAATTCCATTGCGATAGCTGCATCGCTGGCAGTACCCACTCCGGCATCAACTATCACCGGATAACCGGGATCGTCGCGCTTTAAATCGTCGAGAATGATCTTGAGGCTATTGGGATTGAGCACTCCCAAGCCAGACCCAATCGGACTGGCCGCTGGCATCACGCTGGTCGCGCCAGCATCCTTAAGCCGCCGAGCAATGATCGGATCGTCACTTGAGTAGCAAAGTACATGAAACCCCTCGGCGACTAACACCTCGGTGGCCTTGAGAAGCTCAATTGGATCAGGCAAAAGCGACCGGCTGTCACCCAGCACTTCCAGCTTCACCCAGTCGGCGCCGGAGTTACCAAGCCCCGTCAAAATCTCTCGCCCCATCCTGGCACAACGAACGGCAGTCTGCGCATCGTAGCAACCGGCAGTGTTGGGCAACAGCACCAAACGCTCGGGATCAACATAGTCAAGAATGTTGCGACCAGAACTATCGTGTAACTTTTCCCTGCGGACGGCGATGGTAACACATTGCGTCTGACTAACTTGATGCGAGGCTTGCATGACTTCGAACGAGTCGTACTTGCCCGTGCCGAGAATCAAACGGCTTTCAAACACATGATTTCCAATTCGTAGCAAGTCAGCACCTGCATCAAGTGAATCAGTCGCGTTGTTGTTTTTGTTTTCTTGTGTGTCCACGTTGCCCTTGTTCACCTTGGCTTTATTCTCTTGTGCCAAATCGCCAGTGTCGGATTCCCTGTTCAAATTCTCCAGCGCCTGATCCATTATCCACCTCCAACCAACGTCACAATTTCCAATACATCGCCGTCATTGATAACGGTCTGTGCATGAACGGTGCGCGGCTTGAGTTGTTGGTTTACTTCGACCGCCAATGCCCGAGTATCAAGCCCCAACTGAGCCAGCAACTGAGCGACGGTAAAGCCCTCGGGTAGCTCCAGGGTTTCGCCGTTGACGGTTGCTTGAATGACGTTGATCACTTCGTTCCAAAAGAAAAGAAGAATAGCTGGGAAACGTTTGGGCGTTGACTAAAACGGCGCTCACCAACAAGGCGGCACCCTCGGGATTTTATCTATCGCCCGAGAAAAGACAACGAATAAACGCGCCAACGGTCGTTCTACTGGGTCTCGGCCATATCGCGGGCGTGGTAGCTACTGCGAACAAATGGCCCGCTGGCGACCTTCTTGAAACCCATCGATTTGGCTTTCTCGCCCAGCATCGTGAATTCGTCCGGTGGAACGTAACGGACCACAGGCAGATACCTTTCCAACGATGGCTGGAGGTATTGCCCAAGCGTGAGGAAATCACATCCGGCGTCCAGCAAATCGGCAAGAACCTCAAATAGTTCTTCGTGAGTCTCACCAAGCCCCAACATCAAACCGGATTTGGTTTTGATTTCCGGATTTAGCTCCTTGACTCGTTTAAGCAGCCCCAGCGTCCAGCGGTAGTCTGACTTGGGACCGCGAACTCGACGATAAAGTCGCGGTACTGTCTCGGCATTGTGATTGAAGACTTCGGGTGCAGCTTCGATCACTCGATCCAAAGCAGATTTGTTGTGGACAAAATCCGGAGTCAGCACTTCAACCGACGCTCCGGTTCGCTCGCGAACGGCGATCACACACTGATAAAAATGTTCGGCTCCACCATCGGGCAAATCATCTCGCGTAACCGATGTGATGACGACATGCTTGAGCCCCAACCTTTCGGCCGCCTCAGCAACTCGCTGGGGCTCGTCGGCCTCGAGAGATTCCGGCTTTCCACGACTCACGGCGCAAAAACCACAAGGCCGCGTACATGTGTTGCCCAGCACCATGAACGTTGCGGTCTGCTGCGAGTAGCACTCCATGCGATTGGGGCACTTGGCATTATCGCAAACCGTTTCGAGATTAAGTTCTTCCAGCAGCTTGGCAGTCGAGCTGACCACATTGCCTTTGGGGATCTGCCGCTTGAGCCATTTGGGAAGCCGACTTCTTGAACCCGAATCCGGACTGCCGCCCATCGAGCCGCAGGAACCTCCGCCGCAGGAACCTTCGACATTCGAAGGCGCGGCCGCGCCAGTTTGAGCGTTGGAATTGATAACGGGTAACTCACTCATGTTTTTCTCAGATCCAAATCGGCAGCGTCAACGTGTAAAAGACAAGCCTAACCAGATTTCACGACTTGGTCGTCGATTTTTTTTGGCTTTGCACTTTACGAACTAGTATTCGCTGCCGAGGTAAGTTTTCAAACATCTATTGTTATCTTAGGGGATTTAACCCCGACTTCCAGTCATCCCTCCCGCCTGCGCGAGAGTGTCTAATTGAAGGACCGACCGGTCGCTGGAGCAAGATTCCCATCGGTCAAGATACGATTGACTGGCAACAAGTTCACGATGGTTGGGCTGAGTGAACCATTGGCTGTGTACCTCGTCCAAATTGTCGTATAAGTTCAACTTTGGATTTACAGCGGATTCCACACATGGCATTTGATTGACCATATCATTTGATTGACCACAAAAATGGGCGGCAAAAAAAAGAAAAAGAAAAAAGCCAAAGATGGCTCGACTGACCAAAGTCAAGTCATTTCCGAGAATCGACGTGCGCGCCACAAGTACGAGATCCTTCAGCAAATCGAATGCGGCGTGATGTTGATTGGCAGCGAAGTCAAAAGTCTCCGCGAAGGCAACATCTCACTCAACGAGGCTTACGTGCGAGTCGAGAAGAAGGAGCTATGGCTCATTGGAGCCGACATTGCGGAATACCGGCAAGCGAGCTTCATGAACCATAAACCCAAGCGAGCCCGGAAGCTCCTAGTCCACCGCAAGGAATTGGACAAGCTTTCCCAAAAAGCGTTCGAGAAGGGCCTGACGCTGGTCCCGCTACGACTGTTCTTTAACGCACGCGGAATCGTGAAGGTCATCGTCGGCGTTGCTCGTGGCAAGAATCTTTTCGATAAGCGGCAAACGCTCAAAGACGCCGACAACAAGCGTCGACTGGGACGCGAAATGCGCGAGCGAAGAAAGTAGTTCAAACCTTGGCGTTGGATGCTTCTCCCAAGCCGTGATTTTTTGGCAACATGCCTCAAGAAGATGAGGCGTTTTGGCGTTAGGCCGCGTTTGACAAATGTCAAAGCATGAATTCTCGGGAGGGCGAAGCTCCTGCTGAGCTCGCGTCATCTG
>CALJOA010000021.1 GCA_937981585.1 uncultured Pirellulaceae bacterium
TCCCTCGCTAACGCGTCGGGTTACCAATTCAGCCCGAGGGAAACTGGCGACAGTACTCGTAGACCGCCATTGTCGTCGCGGTGACAACGTTGTAGCTAAAGGGCATTCCGTAAACGGGTATCTCGATTACATCATCGACAACGGCAAGCTCTTCAGCCGTTATCCCCAGCCGTTCGTGGCCGATCACCAGTGCCGTGCGGCGTTCAAACGAGTAATCAAAGAGGCCCGACGAACGATCTGTCTGCTCCAGCCCGACCAGCCGATAATTGAGTTGCTTAAGCTTTTTGAGCACCGGCAACAAAGTTCGGCGCCGCTCAATTACGACTTGTTTCATTCCGTCTCGAGCAATGTTCGGATCGACTTTGGTTGAACCGCAGACAATGATCTTCTCAGCCGCGACACAACCGGCCAGCCGAACGATCCGCGACAGGTTGACCTGGCTTTTGAAACTCGGACATGCCAAAACCAGCTCCCGAGGTTGGTCGAGCGGAGTAAACGGTTTGTGGCGAAGATGCTCAGGTGGCGGCTGGTTATTCATGAGGATGTTTGATTTTGGTTTTGAGCTTCCAAATCAGAACGCTTTTCAGCGGAGTAGTGCGAATTCCAAACGAACTTCAACTAACGAACCGTAAACTTGGCCTTGGCTGGAGACAGGTCAAAGTTCCCGGCGCGATCTACTGCACGCACGCTCACGGCGTAACGTCCGGCAGCCATCGGAAGCCTGACATGCCAATTCTCCTGTTTTACACGCTTCAAAACATACACTTCTCGCGAGGACCACGTTCTCCCATTCCAGAATTGCCCATCATCGAGACGTTGAAGCTTTACCTCAACTCCTGAAAGTTCAAAATCGTCGCTGCAGGTTCCTGAAAGTACCGCGGGCGACTGGACCGTCGAACCTTCCAAATGCGAACTCAACTTCGTTTGAGGATCGACGACATCAACAGAGAATTTGAACTCGACTTCCTTGGAAACGTTGGCTGCATCGTCAAAACTACGGGCAACAACGATTACGTTCCCTTTGTCTTTGACCTCCGAAAAGTCAGCGGGATACTCCCAATCCGACATCAAGCCATTTTTGTTCTTCAATGTTGCCGCCAAAATACTCTTTTCATTTTGCCAGCCGCTGCCGTTCCAATATAGGCTTCTGGATGGGTCATGAATCTCCAATTCGACTTTTTGGATCGAGTTATCATCTTCTGCGACGCCTTCGATTTTGGGCTTACTTCCGACGAGTTCCTCATTGCCAACGGTGACGATCGGAATCTCGACGCCTTCTTTCAAGTCACGCAGTTGCCGGGAAAATTGTTTTCGCTGGGCTTCAGTGAGCGAATCTATTCGGTTCTCCAACTGGTAGGGATCGGCATCCAAATCGTAAAACTCGCGTTCGCCGTTGGACCACTGCGTGTAAATTTGCTTGTTCATTCTCAGGCTTGCGTACCGAGCATGAATTCGACGGCCTTGATGATTCTTGTCTTCCCAATTTTGAATTAGCAACGAACTTCGAAACTCATCCTCGCCGATCGCGGCTGGGGCTTTCAACAACGGGACCAGCGAACGACCGTCGAGCTCAACTGAAGCCTTGCCACCAGCCATCTCCAAAAACGTCGCCGTCAGATCGATGTGAGCAAGCAAATGATCCGAGGATCCTTGTTTCACACCCGGTCCAACTACCCACAAAGGAATCAACGTGTTTCGGTGATAGGGAACTTTCTTGGCTGCTAACCGATTGTGACCAAGCTGATATCCATGGTCGGAAGTAAAAAAAATGTACGTGTTCTCGCGCATCCCATTGTCGGCCAGCGTTGACAGCAATCGCTCAACCAGGTCGTCAACCGATTTTGTCGCTCGGACACGATTGCGAAACTCCTCTTCAAATCCTTCCATGTGCTTTGCGGTCAAAGGCAAGTGCTGCAAATGAAGTGGTTTGTCGGACATATCGGATTCATTGAGGTCAGGCGTTCGGGGAATCTCCAGCTCGTTCGCAATTCCGACGTACTCGTTTTGAACCATCTTATGCCCCCACGCAGGTAAGTGCGGTGCAAACGGAGCGATGTAGAGAAAGAACGGTTGCTGTGAATCTGAAGCAGCGTCTTTGCTCGAATTGTCTTTGTTGGAATTGTCTTTGTTGGCTTGGGCGAGTCGCTGAGCATGTGTTCGAATCATCGTGACGGCTTCGTCGGCTTCTGCGACGGTTCGATAGACATGGTCCTTGTTTGAATCTCTTCGGAGGTTCTTTTTCAAGCGGCTGTTGTAACGCGACGTTCCGTAATACTGACCGCCAAAACTAATGTACAAGTCATCCCAACCTGGCACTCCGTCGGGATTAAAACCGCCGTGTAGATACTTGCCAACAAGCATCGTTCGATAGCCGGCCCGATGCATCCAAACGCCGAGATGCTCCTCTTCATGACCAAGCTCGCGGAACAACGAGTACTCGCCAGTGAATCCGTTGTTGAACCAGGCTTTCTTTGAATTGGTCTTGGTTCCGGTCTTGTGAGCATGTTGTCCACGAAGCAAACAAACGCGGGACGGACCGCACAGCGGTGTTGTTGCATGGCAGTTGTTGAATCGCCACCCGTCAGTTGCCAGTCGTTTGATGTTCGGCAAGTACTGCGTGAGTATCTCATCTGAAAAGATGTCCAGATCAGCGTCATCAAGATTGATCAGCACAATGTTGGGGCGAGATTTTGCTGCGACCTCGGTGAGGACGCGCTCGGATTTGGGTTGCGATGCTGAATTCCTAGGCGCATCCCGGCGACTCGCGGTTTCCTGTGCCGATACTGATTGAAAACTTGAAAGGATCGCAAGCGAGCCGATCAGCAAACAGAAAATCGCAACCGCGACAAAAGATGTAGTTAATCGAAGGAACAACCGTTTCATAAGCACATTCTACTGTGGCGTGAGCACGCTTGCCCGAGTTTATGACTTACAAAAAGGGTTGCGGCGACTCAGGAGGAAATCTAGCTACTCGAACTAAGCGTTCATCGATAGTAGCACGGCTGTCCCAGCCGTGTTTTGCAGCTTGTTCACGGCTGGGACAGCCGTGCTACTCTACCGATCCGAGTAGAGAAACTGACACTTGGATCTCGAGTTTTGAGTAGCTACTCAAACTGAGTTCGCTGAGAGACAGGATTTACTTTTCAGTTTAAAGCTGGAAGCGGTTCGCGTAGCGTTTACGTCTGGGGGCTCGCTGTCGCTCGTCCACCAGCCACCCATTCATTTCACTAGCCACCCATTGATTCCACTAGCCACTCCAAAAAACAGCGGTTTGCGTCCAGCACTAAAACGGGATGTCGTTTTCGTCATAAGCGGTCTCGGCTAACGCGTTGTTGGCATCGGCTGCATTTGCGCCTCCGCTTCCGCCGGCTGCGGTTCCACCACTGAGAATCTTGAAACTCATGGCTTCGGCGCTGAGAAAATATTTAACCTCACTGCTGGGGTCTTTCTGCCACTTGCGACCGGAAAGTCGATAGCTGACTTCGACTTCGTTTCCAACCGAAAGATCGTCCGCCGCATCGCAGTTGTCTTTGATGAATTCGAGTGGAATGTAGTTCGTGAATCGGCCGTTGTTCTGCTCCAGAACGACCAAGCGCTTACGAAAACCCTTTTGACCGTAGGTCTTCGTTTCTTCGACCAAGTGGACTACGCCGGTGACTTTAGTTTCGCTCATCGATATCTGCTTCTACGTTGATGGAATCGGTTTATGAATGATGTTGGTCAACTATCATAACCGATTTTTGAAGAAGGCAAAGGAGAAGCACACACTACATCAAACTCGAAATTCGACCCACGTCGAGGAAGATCACGAATAACATCAACCCGAGAATCATGATCAATCCTGCGTAGGTCAGCACCAACTGAACCCGTTCACTGACCGGGCGTCGGAAAATCCCCTCGTACGCAAGGAACAACATGTGACCACCGTCGAGAATCGGAATCGGCAAAAAGTTCACGATCGCGAGATTGGCGCTAAGGAATGTCAAGAACAGTAGCAGGCGTGAGGTGCTGCGCGACGCCTCCGACGTCGCGGCCATCGCAATCGTTCCCGGACCGCCAAGGTTCTTCGGCGAGATCTTTCCCCGGATCAGCTTGACCAGCGTATTCCAAACTCGCCCTGCATCATTCTTGACCTGTAGCATTCCGTACTTTATCGCGTCGCCCCAAGTCTCAGACTTGTAATTCTGCTGAAGCGATTTGAGCGTGATTCCACGCTTGTCTTGAAAATAGACATCCGAAGCAACGGTATTCATCACCAGCGACTTGGATTCTTCGCCTCGCGTGACCGCTAGTTCGACTTCTGTACCGGCCTCCAGCATGACCAGGTTCGCTGAAACCTCAGCCCAGTTGGTTGTGTCTTTGACAAAGTTAACGACCGACTTCTTCTTGATGCCAGCGTATGCATCGACCTTTTTCTGCTCGTCGGTAAGCAAGTACTTCAGCGAAACCAGTTCATCGCCAACGGCTAAACCGCCTTCTTCGGCGGCGCTTCCTGGCTCGACAGATTCAACTGTCAGGCTCATCGGAATCGCAACGCCCAGCGAATCAATGGCCAACGGCTTGTTAGGACCAATCGATGCCAGCAGTTTCGGGATGATTGGTTGAATCTCAATCTCTTCGACGCTTCCACTGGCGCGTTTGATCTCCATTTTCACTGGCACGCCATCGCGCACCATGCGGATCAGTCGCTTGTCGAGCGTCAACAGATCGCCACGTGGTTCACCGTTGATCGTCATCAACTCGTCGCCGATCTGCAAACCGAACTCTTCAGCCGGCGAACCTTTTTGGATCGCACTGAACGGCAACCAGCCGACCGAAAAACCAAGCCGATTCATCGGGTTGGTCTCAACGGTGGTTTTGACTGTTTCTGTCTTGGCATCGTCGCCTTTGCCGGTCGTCCGCTCGAGAACAAAATTCGCCTGAAGGTGGGCGTCGCGGGCCAGAACCTGTCTCAAATCGATGTCGTTATTGATTTTGGTTCCGTTAACTTCGACGACCACATCGCCTGGTTCGAACGGCGGATCGGCTTTACTGGCCGCATTTCCCTTCACCGCACCGCCTTTGCCAATTACTGGCATCAAACGCTGCTGAACACCGATGAGCGCTAAATCGTCGGCTTCACGGATGAAGCCTTTTTGCGGAGTCAGCGAAACAACAACTGATTCGCTTCCGTCGATCGGCTTGTAGGTAACCTCAAGCGGCTTTTCGTCGCCGTTAAAGACGATTTCCTGAGCCATGTCCATATAAGTGAAGTAGTCCTTCACCTCTTTGTCACCAATCTTTTCGATCTGGGCCCCCGTCATTCCGTTGACCCAAGCCGGACCGCTTCCGATCACATTGCCGATCATCGGCGGCTCATAGTCAACGCCAGATTTGAAAGCCCAAGCCGCAAACAGAACCGCGAAGATCAAATTGAAAACAACGCCGGCTGAAATGATCGCCATCCGCTGAGGAACCGATTTGGCAAGGTAACTGCGAGGATCGAGTTTCGAGCGATCCACCAGACCCGACTCAAGGAATGCTGTCTCGGAAGACTCACCCTCGGCGATCGAGTCTTTGACTTGCTCTTCGATATTGCCCGGGTTGTCGTCCTGGCCAAGCATCTTGACGTAGCCGCCCAAAGGAATGGAGCCGATCCCGTATTCGGTTTCGCCCCACTGCCATGAGACGAGCTTGCCCGGAATGATCGTTTGTCCGAACAATTTGATCGGAACATCGAACCCGACGTAAAACTTGTCGCACTTGACGCCACAGGCTTTGGCAAGCAAAAAGTGTCCCAGCTCGTGCACAAAGATTACGGCCCCAAGTCCCAAAAGGACTTGCAACATCGCCCACCAGTTGGACGGCTGAAGCCAAAAACTCTGTGTCTCGGCCAAAATTAAAGTTACGCAACCATCCACTTGGACATCTCCTGCCTGGCCCACTGATCGGCCGCAATCAGCTGCGGCATTGTTGGGTGGGGTTCAAAGTTGTGTTGATCTAGTATCTCGCGACACGAAGCCACGATATCGGTATATGAAATTTCCTGATTCAAAAACGCTCTCACCGCGGCTTCGTTGGCTGCATTCAAAACCGCTCCGGTCGAGCCTCCAAACCTAGCCACGTCGAACCCTAACTCAAGCGCAGGAAAACGCTCGATGTCAGGAGGAAGAAACTCGAGGTTCATCGCCTGAGTCAAATCAAGCTTCGGCGACGGACCAGCCACGCGATCAGGATACGTTAACGCATACTGAATCGGTAACATCATGTCGGGTGGGCTCAACTGCGCCAACGTTGATCCATCAACGAATTCGACCAGCGAGTGAATAACCGATTGAGGGTGAATGACGACTTCGATTTGACCTGGCGAAGCGGCAAACAACCACTTGGCCTCGATCACTTCTAACGCCTTATTCATCATCGTAGCCGAGTCGATTGTGATTTTCTGACCCATATCCCATGTCGGATGGGCCAGAGCCTGTTCTACCGTAACCGCCTTCATCTGGGCCGCCGTGAAATCACGAAATGGACCTCCGCTAGCGGTCAAGATGATCCGGGAGACTTCTGAGTGCTTGCCAGATTTCAAAGCCTGAAAGACGGCGCCATGCTCACTGTCGACTGGAAGAATCGTGGCACCTGATCGCTCGGCAAGTTCGGTGATCAAATGACCAGCAACAACCAATGTTTCTTTGTTTGCCAGCGCGATCGTCTTGCCGGCTTCTACCGCAGCGTAGGTGCTTGGTAGCCCGGCGATCCCGACGATCGCGGCTAGGACGATATCAACATCTGGCAGTCCGGCAATTCGCTCCAATTCGTCGGATCCGTAGAGCACTTCGGTTCCCGGAAGATCTGGAAAGTCGAATTCACGTCCAGCATCGGCGTCGGCTGCAACGAGATACTGCGGCTTGAACTCCTGAGCTTGGCGAACCAACAGTTCAAGGTTCTGGTACCCGGAGATCGCAACGACATTCAAGCCATCAACGGCACGCACGACATCGAGTGCGCTTTGCCCAATGCTTCCCGTGGATCCGAGAATCGCAATGTTTTTGCTGAGTGTCATTTAGTAGTACTTAATATGCTGGCGAAAATTTTGGCCTGTCGCCCAGTCAATGCGACTCAAACAATTCATCGGACCGGCTGATGGACTAAAAAATGAACGCCAACTGGCTCGGTAATAATAGCTTCTGTGGATCGCTTCGATCTAACAACGTTCGAAATCCCTGCGAATAGAATGCCATCTTTAAAGTACTTGTATGAGTCAGTTCTGTGAGTCAGATTGCCAAACCAGCATTCAATTCACGACTAAGGAAAAAGCTGGTCAAAAGACGAAATGTCCATTTGGGGTCATTTGAATTCTTGAATGAAGCACAAAACGAACCGACCTGTTTCAAAAAATCAACACTGTTGCAAAATGTCAACTGCTCAAGATTAAGTCTTGTAAAATTATTTGAGGTGAACCGGATTAGGGATTAGTTAACACTCTGATTCGGCAAGTTCTCGCCAAATCGCTCATGTTTCTTTGCGTCTATTTGAACGCCGCATTCTAAATTCGGTCCCTATTTCCCACAAGCCGAACACGAATTGCCGCTAGAAGATTCGGCATAACCGCGATACTATTGGGATTCCCCATTTGGTTGTAGCGGTTTTCGAGGGCTCAATCGGCCAGCGAAAGGGAACCGTTGCTCGTTGATGCAGTTTGGCGCAGATAATGCATCGTAAAACAGTTTTCGCAGATTCGGCTGCGTATCAGTAGTTCGATCTGCACTTTCGAAAATTTGCACCAATCCTTTTGCACGTAGAACCAGGCTCAATCAATGGACGAAACTCCACGTCGAAACGACTCGAAAAACAACTCTTCAGTTTGGTTTGCCCTGATCATCGTGGGCGTGCTCGGACTGTGCATGATCCTGCTGTTGACCCAAACCAAGCACACGATCGACTATGTCGACTTCAAGAAGCTGATGGCGGTTACCCAGTACGACGAATCCCATGACAAACTTCTCGACAGCGCACCGGACGAGGGGATCCTTGAGATCACTCAAACCGGATCCGAAGGCCGGATCATTCAGTACTCGCAGCCTAATGAGCTGGTCGTCGCCAACCAGAAAATTACTGGCCGTGTCAAGTTCCGAGTTCTTTCTGGCAAAGGCAAATCAGATCAATTTCGGGTCGTTGAATTTACCACCAACAAAGACGATTCGGATTCCACCAGTGAGTCCCTTGAGAGAATGCTCTCCCAGTCCAACGCTCGTTGGGGTTACGATTCAGGTCCCGGAGCATGGGAGCGCTACGGCTACTTCCTGCTGACCATGGCTCTGATCGTCGGATTGTTCTACTTCATGATGCGACGGCTTGGTGGAGCCGGTGGGCCGATGCAGTTTGGAAGATCGCGTGGTCGGTTGATGGCCGACGATGATCTCGGTGTCATGTTTACCGACGTGGCCGGAATCGATGAAGCGGTCGATGAAGTCAAAGAGGTCGTCGACTTTTTGCAGAAACCAGAAAAATATCAAAAGCTTGGCGGCAAGATTCCCCGAGGCGTACTTTTGGTGGGACCTCCGGGAACTGGAAAAACGTTGCTCGCCAAAGCTATCGCAGGCGAAGCCGGTGTGCCCTTCTTCAGCCTTTCAGGAAGTGACTTTGTCGAAATGTTCGTCGGTGTCGGAGCCGCGCGTGTTCGCGACATGTTCCAACAAGCCGAAGCCAAAGCGCCATGTATCATTTTCATCGACGAGCTTGATGCACTTGGCAAAACCCGTGGCGGCAGCGGGGTCGGCGGTCACGACGAACGCGAGCAAACACTCAACGCCTTGCTGGTCGAAATGGATGGCTTTGCCACCAACAGCGGTGTCATCGTGATGGGTGCGACCAACCGACCTGAAACACTTGACCAAGCCCTGATGCGTCCGGGCCGTTTTGATCGCCATGTTCTGGTTGATCGCCCCGACGTCAAAGGCCGCGAAGCAATCCTCAAGGTCCACGTCAAAAACGTTAAACTTGATCCCGATGTCGAGCTCGACAAAATCGCTTCGATCAGTCCTGGATTTGCGGGTGCCGAACTTGCCAATCTGGTCAACGAGGCAGCACTTCTCGCCGCTCGCGGTGGATGCTCAACCGTTCAGATGCAGCACTTCAACGAAGGCGTCGAGCGCGTGACGGCTGGTCTTGAGAAAAAACAGCGAGTCATGAACGCCGACGAAAAGAAGCGGGTCGCCTACCACGAAGCCGGCCACGCGCTGGTTGCGTTCAGCCTTCCCAATACAGATCCGGTTCACAAGGTCTCAATCATTCCGCGTGGGTTGGCGGCGCTTGGTTACACGATGCAGCGACCGACCGATGATCGTTATCTGATGACGCAATCGGAGCTTGAAAGCCAACTTCAGATTCTGGTTGCAGGTACGCTTGCCGAGGAATTGATCTATCGGGACATTTCAACGGGGGCTTCCAACGACCTTGAGCGAGCAACCGACATTGCTCGCGGTATGGTGATGCAGTACGGCATGAGCTCGCTAGGCCGGGTGAATTTTAAAGAAGATCGCAGCAGCGCTTTTCTGGCGGGTGCCCAATCTGGTTCTGGAATGCGTCGGTTCAGCGAAGACACCGCGCAAAAGATTGATCTCGAAGTCAAACGAATCATCGACGAAGCGATCGAGCGAGTCCGCAACACATTGGTCGTTCGCAAGAAAGCTCTCGAAGCCCTGACCGAAAGACTGATCGAAGTCGAATCGGTCGACTCAGCAGAGCTGAAACAGCTGATGGACGAAAACTCGCCCGGTCCGCTCCTGGTTCCTGGAACCGATGTCTCCTATCGCAAACCTGTTGAAGAACCTGAGTCTTCTTCGGACGATCAGGACCTCAACGCGGCTCAGTAGTAAGGATGTGCAAAGGCTTCGCGAGCTGGTTATGATCCGACATTGGACAGCCGTTCTGCTATCGATCGTGCACGGTCCAACTCAGCCCTTCAGCCTGGCCCTGCGCCAGTGCACTGCGAAGCATGTGGGACACCCAGACCTGCGAACCAGAGACCAACCGTTTTAACTTGTACTTTTGATACTCCGACTTGGCTTCGTTGGTCATTCGGTCGTGATCTTCGTGCCACGGGTTGCCTTTGGTCACCAAGGCACGCCCCTGGCCGACAAAGTAATCAAACACATACTTCTCGCTGGCTCGATCCTTCGGGATCACATGTTCAAGCCCCGCCCCAGGTACCCATTGCCCGCGTTTCCCAGCTGACAACAATCGGCGAAACAAATCCAATTCGTCCTCACCAAGAACCTGATCGCCACGTCGACCAAGTGATTCATCAAAGTGAAATTCTTTTTGAGCCTTGGTTCGAATCGCAAAATTGGCTCCGTATGGAAGCCGCGAAAGATCAAGCTCCAAATCACCATCAAACGTTCGAGCGGCAAAACAACCCTTGAGCGCATCCCAATTCTCCAGGATCCATTTGGGAGTCTGGCCCTCAAACCTTGGAATGATTTCGCCGCCCCAAAACGTAACCTCCGGGTTTTGGTTGGCGGCATCAACGTACCTGGTCACCCAGTCGTTTTGGACTTCAACATCGTCATCGGTCCAAATCATCAAATCGGAATCGGCGGCTTCGACAGCGCGGTTGCGACTGAACGTGTGCCCCTGCCGAGTCTCGCGCATCGCAACGACAGAATTTGATTTCGCAAACTTGGATTTTTGAAACGACTTTATCACCTCGGGCGTCGAGTCAGTCGAATTGTTGTCAACGATGATGATGTTCAGACGAAACGAAGGCTCAACCAAAAGTCTGGAAAAGCTGTCAAGCGTACAAGCCAGAAGAGCAGCACGATTCCAGGTACAAATGGCGATGTCGACTTTTTGGATTTCGTTGACTGACATGAATCTTCTAATCTAATCAAAACCAAGCCCTCGCGAACGCGTCGGGTTGTGATTTCGTCATTGACCGTGGCTATCGCCCAAAACGGCTGGTGTTGCGACGGAGTGTTTTGAAAAACCACAAGCTCTTCGGATTACAAGCCGGCCACTTAACCAACGCATCTATCCAACGGGAGCCTTGGCCAGCATCGCTATCTTGTCAGCGTACTCGCGAACCGGATCCTCGGGGTACCGCTGGCGAATGTGCTCACCCGCCAACTGCCCCATCTGCTGCCATTGATCTCGATTCTCCCAAGCCCGCTCCAATGCGTCATCAAGCAAATCTATCGTGGCGCCACTTGCGATGAACCCCGATTCGTTATCGTCGATCAGCTCACGATTGCGGCCAATTGCGGTTGTGATTGCGATCCGGTTGCACAACATCGCTTCGATTACGACCAACGGTGCCCCTTCGTAGCGTGAAGGCAACAGCAACGCATGATTGTCTTCCCAAATCGATTCGACCGAGTCACTGAAGCCAACAAACTCAAGTTGATCTTCAAGCTGATGCATCTTGACCAGTTCTTCCAACTGTCGCTTGTTCCCTTGGTCGTGGCCATAGAACCGAATCTTCAGATTGCGCTTCCGCCACTTATCCTGTTTCATCACGTCGACGATGATATCGTGGCCTTTGGATTGAAAATGCACCCGGCCAACCAAAGCGATGCGAAATCCCTGGTCGGTCGAAGGCCAAGCGGGAGCGGCTTCAAAATCAACATTGAACGGGTTGGCAATGATCTCTGCGTTGTCAAACTTCATCGCGATGTTGTTTTCGAGCTTCAACTGATTCTCTTCGGAGACAAAGAAAACCCGCTCGGCGTTTCGGTACCACTGACGGTATTCGTCCAGCCGGTCACTGTGAATGAAGAAAAAGTTACTCGCGCACTGGATGTTGATTCCATAAGGAATGCCCAGCTTCTGGCACTCATCGGCAATCAAGATTGGATCGGGATGATAGCCAAGCGTCACCAGAACAGCATCTGGTCGCTCGGATTCAAGCCAATTTTTTGAGGAACCGTTTTTGGATCCGTTTGATGAAAAAAGTCGCTTGTAGAGTGGTCTGGCAGGCTTGCCGCGATAACAAATCGTTGCACCATGCTTTTCCAGATGAGCCAGCGGCTCGGCTTTGTACGGCCACCACTTGTAGTTCGCGGTGACCTCGTGGCCATCAAGCTGCAACAGCCTCGCAGTCCGCGCCCATAGGACCTCACTGCCACCCCAAGGCATTCCGCTCATGCAGGAATAGAAACCGAATTTCACCTAGTCGTCCTTTAGTCTACGAAGCAGGTTCCAGATGCTGGCTTTTTATTTTTAATAACAGAGCGCCGTACTTAGGACCTGTCACGCAACCAGCTGAATTGTAGTGGGATTCGCCAGAATTCCCGATGATCTTGTTCCAAAGGACTTCTGGCGAAGTCCACTACTGGTTCTAGGTAGGCTCTAAGTGGCCGAGGCATGTGCCTGACCATTGCCACTGCGAGAATGATTCAATTTTAATTCAACACCCTTGCGGGCGCCGGAATTATTCGGGGGAATCGCCAGTCCACCATCGGCAGGAAACTCATATCCCTCCAACTGATAGGTCTGAGTCGCAAAATCGTAAACCTTTTTGAGCAAGGGATAGTCGTCGTAGAACTGCTGCCTCAGTTGCTCAGGAACGTTCTCATCATAGGTCGAAACGTTGAAGACTGGCAGCGTTGCCTTGGGCATACCGAGGATCTTGGCAAGATTGTCGATCGTTGTCTGCATGTCTTCGAAAACGCCCATGTAGATGAACTTCGAACTCAGCTTCTCCTCATAGTTCTCCAGCGTCACGTC
>CALJOA010000022.1 GCA_937981585.1 uncultured Pirellulaceae bacterium
AATACCAGCCCGAAGCGCCAGCGAGGGAACGTCTACTGGAGGATTCCTAATGGACGCTCGCGCTTCGGGCTGATACTTAACTTAAATATTGACGGAAAATGGAAACGCTCAATCTGATCAGCTATTCGCTTTAGCGAATTCATTGCTCCAAACCGTGAAACGCAATTCCCCCCGGGTGGAGAATTTAGGCTTACTTTTTCAAGCTGGCAAGGTTGAAACACCTACCAGGCGTTGACGTGGGGAAGAGATAGCAGTTTTCGATTAGAAAACTCTACTTGTTATTGATATTCAAATTCTTGACGCCTTGAGTCTGCGTCCACTGATCGCTGATTCGATAGCTAATTTTTTCAGCGATCAGGTGCGTCGGATTTTTGTCGTTGGGCGTTTGTTTGAACCAAAGGTTTGCGTCGGTTCTGGGAGTACCTTCAACCACCAGGACATCGGTCGCTTGCGAGTAGCTAACGCGGTTTGCTGTCGCCTCGAACGTTTCACTGAACAGATGGGCGTTCCCCGATGCCAGCATTTCGTTGACCGGTTTGGTGTCGCCGCGCGAAGTCCACTGCGCCAGTTGAAGCCGATTGCAACGCAGATTGACGCTTCCCCGTGGTGCCAACTTTTTCCCGTCATCCGGGTTCAGGGATTGCTCCCATGATCCGATTGGAGCGTAAATCGTCCTTACATTGCCGTCGACCGTCATCTCTTTTTGATCAGGATCAATGTTAAGCTCGCCATCAAAGTTGATTTGAATGAACGACAGTCCCTTCTTCTTTTTCTTGTCGCCGGCGATTCTGGCAAACGGATTGGAATCATTTGAGCTGGCTGAACTGGCCGATCCCATCTGATGAGTTGCAATCGTTCCGGGGCCTTTTGCGTAGAGTCCGCCGGCTTCGACGTTGAAGGTTGCGTTGGGGACCACGATGTTCTGTTTTTGAAAGAGGACTCCAGCCGAGTCAAAGGTCCGGTTCTCGACAACCACCAAACGATTCTTGGCATCAGAGACTGGGGTATGACGGACTAGTTTAAACGCACGTTTCGATTCAGGAATTTCGTTTACAAAGACCAGCTCGCGAATCTGAGTTTTCGTACTTGCCCCGCCTGCTGAACTGTCGCTGGATAGTTTGGCAAAATTGACGGGCTCGCTAAGCTCAACACTCAGTCCTTCGCTGAGGGATTTAAGCTGCGAGCGGTTTCGTTTCCCATCTTTGCCGGGCTTTTCGATTTGGGATGCCGACATTACGACGTTGCGTTCGAAGTAGATCTTTGCTCCGTCAAAAATCATCCCGCCTTTCCAGTTCACATCAAGATTCTGGGGGATGGATTTTTTGATCGCTTCGTTAAGAGGGTCTTCTAGTTTTTCGGCTGCGCGGTCTTCAAACGATTCGGGGTTAATTTTCATTGACCCGGCTCCATTGACCCAAAGCTTGTTAGCGTTCTGATCAAGATTGACATCGGACCCGAACAGCTCGAATCCCTTTGCCGAAAGGGAGGCAGATTTGCCGGACTTGGAAGAAACCACGGCGCGGTAGGTGTCTTTGCCTTGCGGCGTCAAACGAAGCTGATCTCCTTTGATCAACAACGGTTGTTCGGCCGGTTGTTTAGCGGGACGGTCCGACGACGGCAGAGATGTTTGCAGCACTCGAACATCACCAACAACGGTCAGATCGACTATTTGAGTTGTCTTTCCCGAACCCTGAAGTCTGACTTCGATATCCTGGCCGCGAAATTCGATTGACTTGTTGTTTCTTGATTCTCGGACCCGCGAAGTAGTTGTATTCTCTGGTCGGTCGTCAGCAATCAATTCTGAGGGCTTGGTCGAGTTTTCGGCGGCTGCTTCGGCTTCGAAATTCGCCAGTTCGACGAAACCTGAATCCGCTGGAAGCTGGTTCACTCGGCCAACGGTTACTGACGGAGGTTTCAGATCGGCAGTTGGAAGTTTGTCAACATTGCGAACAGAGCGAAACGGTGTAGCTCGAGGAGTTGCAGGTTGAACTGTCGTCAACGGCGAGAAGTTTGGAGCCGGAGAGTTGTAGGGTGAGGATCTACCATAATGCTCCTGAAGCAGAAGTCTCCCACGATATCCGACTTGATGTTTTAACTGGGCGGTGATGCTGTCTGGTTGGGCGCCGTTGGTTCGCTGAGGCCAGATCGCGGTCATCCGTTGAGAAAAGCCCGAGAACTTGGGTGAGACGATCGAAACGTTTCCTTCGGCGACGATCTTGAATGGTTGGTAGTTCCATTTTTCGTTCTCGCGCTTGGCTTGGGTTTCAGGCTGGGTTCTGACCTGCGTGTTGGTTAGGGACGTTTTCGTGGTTGGGACTTGCCATACGAGTACCTCGATCTTGTCAGCGTTGGTTTGGGTTTGATCGGCGATCCGAACGCTCGTATCTCCGTCCAACAAAATCCGCTGAGCTCCTGATTGCCCGGGGTTGTTCTGGGTGGTGAGACTCTTTGACCATGAAGCGAAGAACTCGTCCTGATTTTCTGTCTTGGGGCGAATCATCCGACCAGGCCCGATGGCATTGACGGTACCCAGTGAGTTGTCTTCGGTCAGGATGTAATGCAGCTCTTTGGAAACCATTTGGTATTTGTCACTGACAATCGCGACCATTGAATCGGTTTGAGGATCGCATCGACCGATTACTTTGCTGGTTTCAACATCGTAGCTTAGTGATTCGCCTGTGATTTGAGCGGCGCTAGATCGCGAAACGACAATGGCCGGTGTTCCTTCGGCGAGAAACGACTTGAGTTCGAGATCGCCTTTGGATTTGTCAAAAGGGGAGGAGGCCGCGGTCTGTTGTCCGTCTTGTTTTTCAAATTCTTGCACGGAGTCGAGAGAGTTCTCGTTTTGCTTTTCCTTCTCTTTGAACGCCAGCGTTAGTTTTTCACATTCGATTGAGTCTTGAAAGCGATCCATTTGCTGCGCCACGACGCCTTGCTCGAACGTGGCAACGTTATTGTCAAAGTCAAAAATGAAAGGCCCATTGCAGGAGACTTCGATCGGACTCTTTTGGTTGGAGAATATCTTTGACTGATTGGATCGAGCGCCGGTATCGGAACTGTTGCTCAGAACGATTGAATTGCTTCCGACGGGCTCGATTCGCAGTTTATGAAGGAACGCAAGTTCAAGCCGCTTTACACCACTGATGCTGGAAAAGTCCGTTCCAAGCGGTGTTTCTTCGTGTTCCAAATCGATCAACAGGTTCCGACCTGACGCTTTGTTGGGGCCGAACGCAAGCTGTACGTTGTCGAGCGTGTAGATTCTTCGCTTATCGATTTGCACGTTGCTGGTCATGACATGAAACGCGTCGTTGGCCTTCGGTTTTGTCGGGGGCCGATAGATGTCAACGTTACCGGTTAGCCGAGCGGTTTCGAGCTCTGCCTTTCCCTCCCCGGCGTAGACGTCTGCCATTGGCCTGTCGAACTTCAAATTAGCTCCATCGATGCAGCGAACGACGGTTGGGATAACTGTGGAATCTGAGTCAGGATTGGTATCGTCATCGGTCTGGTCGTCGAGCCCTGAAAATAGAGTGAACGGAACGACTTGGAGGGAGCCGTCGGGCTGCTCTTGGAATTCTTTGAACAGAATCGTTCCAGATTCGGTAAGCAGCGTTTTACATTCGCTGAGTTCCCAGGAATCGGTTGGGAGATAGGGAACCAAGTGCGATTTCTGTTCGCGCGGCGAAGGAAGTTCGGCCAAGGGAGTGAACTGAGGCCGTTGAATCAGATTCGGCGGGCCCTCAATGACCGGAACGGCGTGTCGGAGGTACAACGAGTAGCAACCAATTACTGCAGCCAGTGCCATCAAGTACTGTGCCAACGCGTTGATCGGCGGCTTTACTTTCATTGATGGGTTGGCTGGACTCGACAATTTCCGATTTCCTTTTCTGTGTTGTGACCAATCCTTGGTCGTTGTCAGTTCGTGTTTTACTACGGGCTCCGGTACGACTGCATCAATTCGCCCCAGCGATCCTGCTTCTTCAAGATTGTTTCAACCAATTCACGGACGGCGCCGGCGCCTCCCGTAAGTTTGGTTTTGAGGTGGGCAACCGTTTGGACCTCTTCAACACCATCAGCAACCGTCGCGGCCAAGCCGACGGCCGACAGCAAACTCAAATCCGAAAGATCATCACCGACATAGCAAACCTGATCGGGCTGTAACCCAAACTCTTCGATCAGCTGAAGCCCAACAGTTAGTTTGTTGTCAGATCCCTGGCGGATCGTTTCGATCCCAAGTTCAGTCATTCGAAGTTTGACAACGTGCGACGATCGAGCCGTAATGATTCCGAATCGATGACCCGCTCGCTGCCAGAGCTTGATTCCCAGCCCATCTCGAACGTTGAACGTCTTGGATTCGATGCCGTTGTTGTCGTAGGTGATGCTTCCGTCAGTTAATACTCCATCAACGTCTGAGAGAATCAGTTGGATCTGCTGTATCCGCTGATCAAGTTTCATTTACGTAAGCCGTATCTCGGGGTTCGTCATTGGTAAAAAGGATTTTAGTTGCATGCAGTTTTTGGGGCAACGTTGAGCCGAATGAGTCAACGCTAGCGGAACGCGAGATTGGGTCGTTTATGCAGCTTCAGCCGACCCGAGCGGAAATAAAGACGGATTCAAATACCAAGCTCAACTCGCCATCACGGGAAAGCCGCCCCTCAAGCACCGCGCGAAAGTCGCGATACCGCTGGGCCCCAAGTAATCCCGGTTGTCTGGTTGTCGAAGCGTTGGTCGCGCCGATTTGTTTGATGCTTTTGAGCAAGTCATCAACCGATTCGAACACAAGCCGATGGTTCTCCGATTCAACGGAGGCGTTTTCGAACTTAAGCTGGTGCAGGATGTCCCTGATCGTGTCCGACGAGTCGAATTCGTGAACGCGTTGTTGTTGATCGCCTGCCTCTTGCCACGCCGTTTTTAGCTCTGCAAACGTGCCGGGGCCAAACGTCGATCCGAGCAGCAATCCACCTAGCTTGCCGATTCTTTTGATCTCCTTCAGTGCAGCGGTTGTGTCGCACCACTGGATTGCCGAGTTTGTGACGATCAGATCCGCAGTCTGATCGGCCAGTGGAGTTGCCTCCAGATCACAGCAATGAAAATTCGCGCTCGGCACGCGGGCTTGGGCGACTTCGATCATTCCCGGAGCGATGTCGATGGCAGTCAATTCGAAACGATGGTTGGGCTGGTTGAGCAAAGCGATTTGCTGGAGAGCCCAGCCAGTACCACAACCCATGTCAACGACAACTCCGCGTAGTTCGTTCGGGATCGAGTCGATCAGTCTCTGGGAGATCTGGTTTTGCAACTGCGCAGCCTGGTCATAGGTCCCAGCAGCACGGCTGAACTGACGAGCAATTTGTTGTTTGGCAAGCCTCAAGATTCACCAGCTAAGTCGGTCAGAAGGAAATTTTCCAGACATTCAATGTAGTCGGACGGATGTTGAAGAAAAGGCAGGTGGCCACCGGGAAGCGAAACAAACGAATGTCCGTTTGAAAGTTGTTCGTAAAGATACCCACTGGCCGAGATGGGAACCACGCGGTCAGATTGTCCAGCGACGACCTGCGTTTTGACTTTTAACTCGCCAAGTCGATCGCGTAGATCGGTTTGGCGAAGCAGTGCCAATCCAAATTGCAGCGTTTGGTGGCTGGGTGGGTTAGCCTCAGTGAGCAACCCATGCAATTCTCGAACCAGCGAAACAGACGTACGTTTCTCATCGGGATTGTCTGAGAATGTTTGCAGCAGCAGAAACTTCTTGAGCGACCTCGAGTAATCGGCTTCGAAGCCAATTGCAAGTTCTTCAAACGGTCCGGGCTCCACACCATGTTCCCATTGTTCGTCGACCAGGAACCGAGGCGTAGTTGAAATGAGTTGGAGCTTTTCAAACCGATGCGGCTCAGCCATTGCTGCAGCCAGGGCAATGGTTCCGCCCAGCGACCATGCTACCCAATTCGCGGTCTCAGGTGCGCGGGAAAGGATGTCGGCAATTACCGATTCCATATTGTAGTCGCCAGAATAGTCGATCTGACTACCGTACCCGGGCAGATCCAGGACGGTAAGGTCGAACCGGGAGTCAAGCTGATCGAGAATTGGATTCCAGATCAGCGAGTTGACGGCCCAGCCATGAAGAAGAACAAGTCGAGGTTTCATTTGGATTGACTCATGAAATGATGGCGATCTTGTTCATTTCGTCACTTGTCAGCAGACCGGTCAACTTAGCGATCTGTTGGGATGTGTGGTCAGAAGACAACGTGATTCGCAATCGCGCGCTGCCGACGGGAACGGTTGGCGGACGGATGGCCGAGACCCAAACTCCGTTGCGTTTGAGAAACTCGCTGGCCTGGATGGTTGCTTCAGCAGAGCCAAACAAAATTGGCTGAATCGGGGTGCTGGAGTCGCAGAGCTGCAGATCAGAGTCCATGATCGCACTTCGAAACTGAGCGATGTTAGCGTTCAATTTTTCCTGCCGCTCGGGCTGGCTTGCGATGATCTTGATTGCAGCGCCAGTCGCCGCGACGACCGAAGGGGGCAGGGCGGTGGTGTAGATGTAGGTTCTGGCAAATTGAATCAGGGTTTCAATGTAAATCGCGTCTCCGGCGACAAACGCCCCGAAACTACCCGCCGATTTCCCAAGTGTTCCAACCATTAAAACGTTTCCAGCGGCGTTTAGTTGGGCGTCTTCGAGTGTTCCTTTTCCGCAGTCGCCCATAACGCCGAAGCCGTGGGCATCATCAACCACGAGAACCGAATCGTGCTGGTCGCAAATTGTTTTGAGCTTTTTCACTGGAGCGACCGTGCCATCCATGCTAAACACGCCATCGGTTGAAACGAGTGTTCGACGTGCTTCGGAATCGCCCAGCAGTTTCTCGACTGCGTCGGAATCACAATGGGCGTACCGTTTCATTTTCGCTTCGCAGTATCTCCCTCCGTCGATCAATGACGCATGATTCAATCGGTCCAGCAGAATCATATCGTCGTGACCGAGAAACGTTTGCGGGATCGCGAGGTTGGCCATGTAGCCGGTCGAAAACAAAATCGCTTTTTCGGCTCCGATGAACTCGGCGATTTGATGTTCGACCTGCTGATGGTCATCAGAGTGGCCGCAAATCAAGTGCGACGCACCCGAGCCGGTGCCTCGCTGCCTGATGGCTGCAACGGCCGCTGCGATTACGTCGGGATGGTTGGCCAGTCCGAGATAATCGTTGCTGCAAAAGTTAACAAACTGCTGGCCATCGACCGAAACTTCTACGCTTTGGGGCCCCGAGACTACCGACCGCCGGCGCCATAGTTGATCCCGTTTTCGCGCCTCGTGCTGGGCGGCAAGCTCGTCTCGCCAAGGCATTATTGTGGTCCGCAGCCACAACCGCCTTGCCCACATTGGTCTTGGGCTTGCTGAGCCAAACCGTCAGTCGTTGATGAGTTTTGGTTGGCCGGTTTGGTTTGACCATTGATTCCCAGCCGCTCAAATAAATGCTGATCATGATTGACCGTTGCGTTACCGGTGGTCAGTAGCTGCTCACCGTAGAACAGCGAGTTGGCGCCCGCCATGAAACACATGGCTTGCATTTCATCGTTCATTTCCTCGCGACCAGCTGAAAGACGAACGTAAGAAGTCGGCATCAGGATACGGGCAACTGCTATGGTACGAATGAAGTCGAACGAGTCGATGTTCTCCAGTTCAGCAAGCGGAGTCCCAGGGATTTTGACCAGGTTGTTGATCGGAACGCTCTCGGGTGCCGGATTGAGATTGGCCAGCGTCGTTAACAAACCGACTCGATCCTGTTGCGTTTCGCCCATCCCGACGATCCCGCCACAGCAGACTTTCATCCCCGATTCTCGAACGTTGTTGAGCGTCTCAAGTCGATCTTCATAAGTTCTGGTGGTGATGACCTCGCCGTAATACTCCGGCGACGTGTCGAGATTGTGATTGTAGTAGTCGAGGCCTGATGACTGAAGTTTGTCGGCCTGATCGGGAGTCAGCATGCCGAGGGTTGCACAAGTTTCAAGGCCCAGCTCTTTGACAGCCGCAACAGCCTCCGCGACGGCTTCGACGTCACCGTCTTTTGGGCTGCGCCAAGCGGCGCCCATGCAGAATCTTCCGGCGCCATTTGATTTGGCGACTTTGGCGGCTTCGACGATCTTATCAAGCGGCATTAACCGCTCGGTTTTCAATCCTGTTTTGTAGCGGGCACTTTGTGGGCAGTAGGCGCAGTCTTCAGGGCAGGCCCCCGTTTTGATGCTCAGCAGGCTGCTAAGCTGGACGGAGTTGGGGTCGTGGTGTTGCCGATGGACCGTTTGGGCTTTGAAAAGCAGGTCCATCAAAGGCAAATCGAAAAGCTGCTCAACTTGCTCGCGCGTCCAAGCTTCGTTTGGGGAAGCATTGGACTCAGTAGTCTGAGTGTTTGAAGGTTGAGCTGAAGTTTTAGCTGCCGCAGTTTGTGGTGTCATTGATCGTTTTCCGTGATGTAAGTCGGACAACAGTATATAACACGCCAGCCCAGTTAGTAGCACGGCTCTCCGAGCCGTGAGGCGAGATTTTATGGTTTCGGCTCGGAGAGCCGAGCTACTTTGTTCGAATCCGTGCCAGATTGGGGAACCAGAGGATTGCGTCCTAACCCTATTTCGTAGCGATCTCGATTCCCTCGGTTGCGATCTTTGCCAGATGCTTGATCTGCTCAGGTGAAATGACGTACGGTGGCATGATGTAGACGACGTTGCCAAGAGGACGCAGTAGACACTCGTTTTCCAAGCCGTGCATATAGACTTTCAAACCCCGACGTTCTTGCCACGGATACGGCGAACGGGTTTGTTTGTCGGCGATCATTTCTACGGCCAGAACCATTCCGGTCTGCCGGACTTCGGCTACGTTGGGATGGTCGTTCAGATGAGCAAACGAATCTGACATGACGCTGGCCAGCGATTTGTTGTTTTCAATCGTGTCGAGTGATTCGAACAGATCCAGCGTCGCATTACCCACGGCACATGCCAACGGGTTGCCCGTGTAACTGTGCGAATGAAGGAACGCCCGTAACGTTTCGTAGTCGTCGTAGAACGCATCGTACATCTGATCGGTGGTCAGGACTGCGGATAACGGGAGGTAACCGGCGGTCAGGCCTTTGCCGACGCAGATGAAGTCGGGCGAAATATCGGCTTGCTCACAACCGAACATTGTCCCAGTCCTGCCAAATCCCACTGCGATCTCATCAGCAATCAAGTGGACATCGAGCTGCGTGCAAAGCTCGCGTAGTTTTGTCAGATAAACTGGGTGGTACATTCGCATGTGACCGGCACACTGAATCAGCGGCTCGATAACGACCGCTGCTATCGTTTCGTGGTGCTGTTCCAGTTCAGATTTCATGTGATCGAACTGGCGCAGCGAATACGACTCCCACGTTTCGTCTTGATCCCGATAGAAACAGTCCGGCGACGCAACCGTTCGCGGTTTCAGCAGCAGCGGCTCGTAAGTCTCTTTGTAAAGCGGCACGTCACCAACAGCCAACGCTCCCAATGTTTCCCCGTGGTAGCTGTTGGCTAGATTGACGAATTCGGTTTTCTTGGTTCGCCCTGAATTCTTCCAGAAATGGAAACTCATTTTCAAGGCGATCTCAACGGCGGATGATCCGTTATCGCCATAGAAGACGCGGTTGAGCCCCGGTGGCGTAATTTCAACGAGCCGTTCGGCCAAACGAATCCCGGGTTCGTGGCTGAAGCCCGCAAAAATCACGTGCTCCAGCGTGTCGGCTTGATTGGATAAAGCTGCATTGATTGCCGGGTTGGCGTGCCCAAAAATGTTAACCCACCAAGAGCTGATCGCGTCGATGTAACGATTGCCGTCAAAGTCCTGTAGCCAGACGCCATCACCGCGCTCGATTGGAATCAACGGGTAGTGCTCGTGATCCTTCATCTGCGTACAAGGATGCCAAAGCACGTTTAGGTCGCGCTGTTTGAGACGCTCGTTAGCGGAAGTTTGATTGGGATTGGGTGTCGCGGTTTGTTTTGCCATTGGATCGTTGTTTTGACATTTATGATTGAAGCGCCGCTTTTGGCATGCAATAGTATCCCGACGAGGCTGTGATTTTTTCAAAACATTTCTTAACCACATCAGCCGTTTGGGCGATAGCCCCGGCTAATGGCAGTTCAACCGGGGCTATCCCCAAAACGGCTAATAAAATCACAACCTAGCCGCGCCAGCGAGGGCGAAGTTAAGCGACGCTTCGCCCTGGCTAACGCGTCGGGTTACCAATTACCCAAACGGCGAGGGAAATGGCAAACGACATGACGTTCATTGTGAAAGCCCTGCTCGCTTGCGCTCTCGCGTTTTGAGCTTGTACTCTAACTGGTAATCGTTTCGAAACGATCCTGAAGTGCTTGGACTTCCATGTCTTGGGAACGAAGTGCCTTAAGCGCCGCAACGGCTGCTTCGGCTGCTTGGATTGTTGTGATGCAAGGGATGCCATGCTGGACAGCCGTCGCGCGAATCGTGCCTTCGTCCGTTCGAGCACCTTTGCCACTGGGCGTGTTGAGAATCAAATCGATTCCTTCGTTCTTCATGTGATCAATCAGGTTGGGATGGCCTTCAATGATCTTCTTGACCTTTTGCACTTCGATTCCGGCTTCTTCGATTCGCTGCGCGGTTCCTGCAGTCGCCAAGAGCGTATAGCCCATTTCATCAAGGTCACGGGCAACATTGAGGACTCGGTCTTTGTGCCGTGAGCTGACACTGACAAACACGCGACCGGTTTCGGGAAGTTTCGCGCCGGCAGCAAGTTGTGATTTCGCAAACGCGATCGGGAACTCGCTGGCGATCCCCATGACTTCTCCGGTCGATCGCATTTCGGGTCCCAGCACAATGTCAACGCCAACAAACTTACGGAATGGAAACACGCTTTCCTTGACCGATACGTGCGACGGGATAGGTTCTTTGAGGCAACCAAGTTCGGCCAGAGTCGATCCAGCCATGACCTTGGCCGCAATTTTTGCAACCGGAACTCCAGTGGCCTTGGCGACAAAAGGAACGGTACGACTGGCACGCGGATTGACTTCGAGGACATAGACGTTCATTTGATCGTCTTGTTTTTTGACCGCGAACTGAACATTCATCAGACCGACGACGTTGAGATGCTTCGCCATCGAGATGGTGGCTTTGCGGATCTCGTTGAGAGTATCGTCGTCGAGAGTGTACGGCGGGATTGAACAGGCCGAATCGCCTGAGTGAACTCCGGCTTCTTCGATGTGTTCCATGATTCCCATCACAACGACGTCGGTTCCATCACCGACACAATCAACGTCGACTTCGATAGCGTCTTCGAGGAATTGATCGATCAGAACCGGTTGGCCTGCCGAAACGATGAACGCTTCAAGCACGAACCGTTCGAATTGGGATTTGTCGTAGCAAATTTCCATCGCCCGGCCGCCAAGGACGAAACTGGGGCGGACCAAAACGGGATAGCCGACATTGGTGACTTCCTGGCGCGCCTCATTCATCGTACGGGCGATGCCATTGGCCGGTTGTTTAAGGTTAAGTCGTTTAAGCAACTGTTGAAACTGCTCGCGGTCTTCGGCTGCGTCAATCGTGTCGACACTGGTTCCGATGATTGGCACGCCGGCGTTGGAAAGCGCACGGGCAAGGTTAAGCGGCGTTTGTCCACCGAACTGGACGATGACGCCATCAGGCTGGACTCGATCGCAGATGTTGAGCACGTCTTCGACCGTTAGCGGTTCAAAAAACAGCAAGTCGCTGGTGTCGTAGTCGGTTGAAACGGTTTCAGGATTCGAGTTGACCATGATCGACTCGATGCCCATTTCGCGAAGCGCGAAACTTGCGTGACAACAGCAATAGTCGAACTCGATACCCTGGCCGATTCGGTTGGGACCACCGCCGAGGATCATGATCCGTTTCTTGTCAGACTTTACCGGCGTTTCGTCTTCGTCTTCGTAAGTCGAATAATAGTACGGCGTGTAGGCTTCGAATTCAGCGGCGCAGGTATCGACTGATTTGTAAGTCGCTCGGACATCGAGGCCAAGCCGTGTCTTGCGGACTTCGACTTCGTTTGTGTCCCAGATGTGGGCCATCTGGCGATCAGAGAACCCGAACTGTTTGGCCTGTCTCATCTCAAGTGCGGAAATCTCGCTGAGTTTGAGTGTACCGAGATAGTTCTCCATCTCGATGATTCCGACCAGATGCTCCAGAAACCAAACATCGATGTTGGTTAGCTCGTGGACCTGGTCGACGGTCATGCCGCTTTTGAAGGCGTAGCGCAAATACCAAGGGCGCTCGGAGTTGGGAACCGAGAGCTTGGAGCAAATCGTATCGCGATCGGGCTGTTCGTCGGTGCCCCAAAGGTCTTTGTTGTCGCAGCCAAATCCAAAGCTACCGACTTCGAGACCTCGAAGCGCCTTTTGAAATGACTCTTTGAAGGTTCGTCCGATCGCCATTGTTTCACCGACGCTTTTCATTTGCGTCATCAGTGTGGCGTCGGCCTCGGGGAATTTTTCGAACGTGAAGCGAGGAATTTTCGTGACAACGTAGTCAATGGTCGGTTCGAAACAGGCCTTGGTTTTTCGTGTGATGTCGTTGGCCAACTCCCACAAGCGATAACCGACGGCGAGTTTGGCGGCGATCTTGGCGATCGGGAACCCGGTGGCTTTGGAAGCCAACGCGCTCGATCGGCTGACGCGCGGATTCATCTCAATCACGATCATTCGCCCGGTGTCCGGGTTGGTCGCGAACTGAATATTGGAACCTCCGGTTTCGACACCAATCTCTCGAATCACGGCGATACTTGCGTCGCGCATCCGCTGATATTCTTTGTCGGAAAGCGTTTGGGCCGGGGCGACAGTGATCGAGTCGCCTGTGTGAACGCCCATTGGATCGAAGTTCTCGATCGCACAGATGATCACGACGTTGTCGTCGAGGTCACGGACGACTTCCATCTCATATTCTTTCCAACCGATGATCGACTCTTCGATGAGCACTTCGGTGGTTGGCGACTGGTCAAGGCCTCGGCGGACGAGCAAGTCAAATTCGTCTTTGTTGTAAGCGATAGCCGAGCCGCTGCCGCCCATCGTAAAGCTGGGACGAATCAAACAGGGCAAGCCAACCTTCTCGAGAACCACGCGAGCCTCGTCAACCGTGTTGACCGTTTCGCCCTGACAGATGTCCAAGCCAATCGCGTTCATGGCCAATTGAAATCGCTCTCGATTTTCGGCTTTGTCGATCACGTCGGCGTCGGCGCCGATCATTTCGACGTTGTATTTTTCCAGGATCCCGTTGGCCGAAAGATCCATGGCAAGGTTGAGCGCTGTTTGTCCACCGAGGGTCGGTAGCAAAGCGTCAGGTTTCTCGGTTGCGATGATCTTTTCAACGATTCGCCAGTCGAGCGGTTCTATATACGTTCGCTCGGCGGTGCCCGGATCGGTCATGATCGTGGCCGGGTTTGAATTGACCAAAACGACTTCGTAGCCTTCTTCGCGAAGTGCTTTGCAGGCTTGAGTTCCCGAATAGTCGAACTCGCAGGCTTGGCCGATCACAATCGGTCCAGATCCGATGAGTAGAATCTTTTTGATATCGTCGCGACGTGGCACGCTGGCAACCTTCTTGGCTTTGGTATCCCAGCCCAACTTATCGCCATGCAAAAGCCGGTGATCGGTAGGTTGGGGATACTCGATTGGGGCGGTCAAATCAAAAATCGCCCGGGTCTACAAAATTTCCCAAGCGTACCAACCCAACGGGTATTTCATCAAGGTGCTGCGCTGAAGAAGCAGCGATAAACCCGAAGATTCCTGCAAAGATAAACGCGGGCGTTGGACAACTGTGAGTGCCGACCTATCGCCCTGCTATTTTCGGATCCTCGGAACCGGCGGCTCGTCGTTTTCGATCGTGACGAGCTTAAACGAATTGAGATAATCGGCTGCCGGCAGGTCTGCAAACACTGAATCGTCACTCAAAGCGGTGATTTGGAACTGTCGTTTGCCAACGATGAAGACGCGAGAAAGGACGACGTAGGATTTTTCGCCTTGGAGGTAGCTGTAGCTAAACTGCCGGCCGGGCACCTTCTTGCCGTATGGATCCCGGAATTCGATCTTGGTTACGTCTTCGAGCAATTTTCCTTGAACATTGAGAACGCTGCCTCGAACCGCACCCTCCAACGCCTTGTTCATCGTTCGGCGATCAGCGGGGGCTTCGTGCAGATCGTGGTAGCCGAAAATGTAGGTTGCTTTGCCTTCTTTTACTGTCGCGAGATACAGATGGACTTTGATCGGCGGCTTGTTGGCGACAGGTGCAAAAGTCCGTTCGATGTAACGCGGCTTTTTGGGCATCTGAAAAGTAGCCTTTGCGTCGCTGGGAGAGATGACTCGCCACTGTTCATCGTTTGGTTTTGGGTCGAGTTCTATTTTGGCTTGCTCGGTGGATTGCTGTTCGGCAGCGGGTTGAGCCGTGACGATAGACGGATGGAACATCAGCGTGAAAAGCACAGCAATGGGCAAGGCGAAAATCGTGATTGGTTTGAGTCCAAATTTGAATGTCGTAATTGAGATCGTGAGTTGCATGGCTGATCCGAATGTCATAAGAGTTTGCTTGTGCAGTCGAATTCTAACCGGAACAGCTCAATCGGGTAATGCAGAAACAACCGTTGTCGGTGGGTTTGGGCTGACGTTTGACACTGTTTTGAGGTGTGCTTACGATTTCCGAAGGGTCGGTCGGAGTTCTGTCGCTGCTACGCGGTTATGTGAACCGATAACCCATGCTGCAATGGTAACCCGACGCGTGAGCGAGGGATGAAATTTCTACGCGGAATCCCTCGCTTACGCGTCGGGTTACCATTGAATGCAACTTGCCGCACGGGCCATGCAAAGCGGTTGGCTCCGGATGCCGTATTGACTTGTTTAAGTCCAAGGCGTCACAGCTCATGAAGCGACTTTAGTTTAGTTTTGACAAGAAATTGAGGTGGACGTTGTCCGATTCCAGCAGTTCGAATCCGAATCCGAGTTCCAAATCGAGCCCCAGTCGAAGTGGCGCCTTCGATTCTGCGGTGGACAGACGCGTCGAGCGATTCACCGAGAGTATCTCCTTTGACCAGCGGCTTTTTGGTCACGATATCGCTGGCAGTATTGCTCACGCCCAGATGCTGGCCGATCAGGAGATCATTTCTGCCGCCGAGGCATCAGAAATCGAATCGACGCTGACTGAGATTCTTGCTGAACTGGAGCAGGGCACGTTTGAGATTCGCGAAGAGCTCGAAGACATTCACATGAATATCGAGCAGGCGTTGATCGATCGGATTGGCGACACAGGTCGAAAACTTCACACAGGCCGAAGCCGTAATGATCAGGTAGCTACGGACCTGCGTTTGTGGGTTCGCGATGCGATTGACCGCGTTGATGGTTTGCTGGAAGACTTACAAAAATCGTTCGTCGGACGTTGTGATCAAGACGCCGACGTGATTGTTCCGGCTTACACCCATCTACAACGCGCTCAGCCAGTTTTGGCGCCTCATGTTTGGATTGCTTACAGCGAAAAATTCCAACGTGACCGCGAGAGATTGGCCGATGCGAGAAAGCGAGTCAACTTGTGCAGCTTGGGAACGGCAGCGCTGGCGGGAACGACTTTACCGATCGATCGTGAAAATGTTGCGCGGCGGTTGGGTTTCGACGGGATTGTTGCTAACAGCATCGATTCGTCGAGCGACCGAGATTTTGTGCTTGAGACCGTTTTTTGTCTGACCAACATTGCGATTCATCTGAGCAGTTGGGCCGAGGAGTGGATTCTCTGGTCGACGTCGGAGTTTGATTTTATCAAACTCCCGCACGCGTTCTGTACCGGCTCTTCGATCATGCCACAAAAGATCAATCCCGATGTGCTGGAATTGACTCGCGGTAAGTCGGCGCGAGTGGTAGGAAGTCTGCAAACTCTGTTGGTGCTGACCAAGGGATTGCCATTGGCTTACAACCGTGATTTGCAAGAAGACAAACCGCCGCTGTTCGACGCGTTTGATACGGTTGAGGCGTGTCTTGAGTTGGCGGCGCCGTTGGTGGCCCAAGCGGAGCTGAACCGGGAGTCGATTAGTTCCCGTTTGGACCGAGGGTTCCTCGATGCCACGACGTTGATGGAGTATCTGATCAAGCGTGGGATGCCACAGCGAAAGGCTCACCACTTGATCGGGGATCTGGTTCGTCAAGCGACCAAAAAATCGGTCACGTTGGCGGAGCTTTCTTTGGAAGAATTTCAATCTTCAGATCCAAGTCTCGACGACTCGGTTTATGATGTATTGGGGGTCGATAAGGCGGTGGCGGCGTTTCAAAGCGTCGGCTCAACCAGTCCGGCTCGGGTCGCCGAGCAGGTTTGCGTTTGGAAAAAGCGGCTTAGTATCTAAAGCTTAGCGTCGTAGGGCCGCGTTTTATCGCTGTTCGGGAGCTGAGCTTGAAATGCCAGATGGCGCCAGCTCAACACGAGCTTCGCCCCAAGCAATTTTCCCACCGTCATTCCCGCGCAGCCTTCTCGATTTTAACGTCGATCTCCCAACTCGTACGTCAATTACAATCGTCATGGTCGATTCAATCCTGTTGAACACAGTCTTTCAAAGACGATCAAATTTGGTCAGGCAATGCAAATACAATATGAAGTTATGAACCAGATGTTTCGAGCCAAATTACTGTTGCAGCGGCCCTCGGGACTATCGGGTTGGAAGGCGTTCCATGTCGCGTTTTTGGTTCTGTGCGTTGCTTCTTTTGCTTGGCCATTGACTGTTATTTCTCAGGAGCCGGATGCAGTTGCCAACACGGGACCAGTGTTGACTGAGCTTGATGCTCCAACATTGACCGATACCGAACGCGTCATTTTGAGAACCGTTCGGGGGTCCAATCCCAAGACTGCTTTAGAATTGGCCAAAGCCGCCGCTGTGTTGATCGACATCGAGTTATTCAACGACGCGCGCGTGTATCTGCGTAACATTGATGCGCTTGGTCTGGACGCTGCGAAGCTTTTCGAACTCAACGACCAAATCGGCACAGACTTTTTTCTATTGGTCCACACCAACGGCAACCTTCAACCTGAAGGGAGGCGACTGGCGGCCAAAGTGATGGCGGCAAGTCGAAGCCAAGCCACTTCGCCGGCGCGATTGAATCAGCTAATCAAGACACTCAGTGACGAGAACATTTCCATTCGATCGGATGCGTTTCGCAAGCTTCGTCAAATTGGCGAGCCTGCGACTGCCGCAATGCTCGGTGCTTTCGCTGATCCTGATCGGGCTTCTTTGTACCCAGGGATCCGTGGGGCGTTGAAGCACATGGGCGTCCACTCACAGGGGCCACTGTTGGGTGCCGCCTACGCGGCTGATGCTCAGGTTCAAGCAGAAGCCATCAGGGCCTTGGGGCACTTTCAATCCACCGAAGCCAACGATGCATTGATGCGGGCTTCCCTTTCACCTCAAGTCCCGTCCTACATCAGAGACATCGCGTTGAAGGCGATTGGTCAGGGCGCAAGGCCTTTGTCAGATCCCATGGAGATTGAACGGCTTCTTTACAACCGGTCAATGGAATACTTGATGGGGAATCGAAAGTACAACGGCGCGTTGCTTGGTTCGGTGCAGCTTTGGAATTGGGATGCCCAGAAGAAGGCGATGGTTTCTTCTGAGGTAACAGTTCAAACAGCTTCTCGCGTGATCGCTTCACGAAGAGCGGAGGACTTGTACGAGGTCAGTCCAGAACTGGGTCGCAATCGAGAGATCTATCTACTGACACAATTCGAAGCCGCAAAACTTTTAGCTGGAAAAGACGAGAAGGTGGATGCTGAAGCGCTTACGCGCCGATTGGCCGTTTCCGCAGATGAGATTGAGGCGACTCTCGTAAGTGCAATGAAGCTCGATTTGGTGCCCGCAGCGATCGCCTGTTGTGAGGTTCTGCAAAGTATCGGTTCGGCAGACAATTTGACTCGACATTCCTCACGGCCAGGACCGCTTGTTGAGGCCATTCTGTTTGGCGATCGCTATTTGCAATTCGCAGCGCTGGAGGCGATCACCAAAATTGATCCAAAGCAAGCCTATGTGGGTAGTAGTTACGTGATGTCTTTGGCGGTTTACCTGGCCCAAAGTGAGAATCGTGCCTCGGCCTTGATTGGCCACAATGACGCGGGTATCGCCCAAACCTTTGCCGCTGTGCTCAATGACAGTGGGGTGTTTGGTCAATCAGTCTCAAGCTCTCGCGAGTTTTTCCGTCAGGCAACCAGCAACCCGGACATCGAGATGCTATTTGTGACCGACACGCTGGGCCGGCCACACTACGCCGAGCTAATTCAGCAATTGAGGAACGATTGGCGAACCCGACGGCTTCCGATCGCGTTCATGTTCCGCGATTTTGAAAGGAACAAACGAGTTTCATTTCGAGTTCCCGATGATGATCTTGTCCATGCAGTCCCGTTCTCTGACGATCCGGAACTGATTGCGACCAACGTTGCGAATTTGAGTGAAATGTATGATCCGTGGCGGCTGACCAATGTTGATCGACGACGTCATGCTTCGGCGGCGGTGCGTTGGCTTGCCAAGGTCTCCGGTGACCGAGAGACATACAGTTTTTATGACTTGGGATCACAGCATCAGTTGCTTACGCGGCTGCTTCACTTCCCCGGTTTTGCCGAGAACGCGAGTGAGATTCTGGCAAGTCTCGGAACTCCAAATTCGCAGCGTGAGCTGGTTAACTTTGCCAGTCAAAGCAGCGTTCCAGTTGAAGTTCGAGAGAAAGTTGTCTCAGCGTTTGCCGATTCAGTTTCCAATGGCGGCACGTTGCTGACATCAGCCGAGATCCAGCGACAGTACGATCGCTACAACGCCAGCAAGACCGAGTCCAAGGAAACCCAAAAAGTGCTGGGGTCAATTCTTGATATCATCGAGTCTCGAAGTTCGACGATCGAAACACCAGATAAATAGCTAAGCTCGCTGAACTAGCGTTTTCTGAGTTGCCTTTAATCAGGTTGAGATTGAACGTTTGGTACGCTTTCGAATCGGTTGGGTTTCCACGATGGCAAGCTGGCAGATTTGCGCAATCAAATAGGCTTCCCCTCGTTTTCTTTGATTGATTTTTTTGAGTTAGTGCGGAGCTATCGACGATTACATACGTCGACAACTTTGTTAGGATGTTTCACCCGGACTTACTGCTGAAGCTCCGAATCTTCTTCCGCAGTTTCAGTTGCCTATTCAGTTGCCTAACTACTCAATCAATCCGAAGGTGGCAAGATGCTCTCTAAGTTTACTGTGTTGTCTGCGCTAAGTTTCTTGAGAAAAAGTTCCAGCCAAAAACGCACGCGATCTCATCGGCGACGTCTGGAATTCGAGAATCTTGAACCGCGAAACATGTTGACCGGTATTTTTCTTGACCCTGCTACAGGTGATTTGACCGTGTGGGGTGATGAGGGGAATAACAACTTGGTTGTAACGGTCAGCGGGGCACAGTACCAAGCAGCTGTCGATAACCAGACCGAATCCTACCCTGCTGCGGATGTAAATCGAGTTGTTTTCATTGGTTTCGGTGGCAATGACACGATTCGTAACATCACTTCTCTGCCTGGAACGCTGCTTGGCAATGGAGGGGACGATAGGCTATTCGGTGGATCTAACGATGATTTACTCAACGGTGGTGAGGGCGATGATACTCTCGTTGGTGGAGCTGGCGACGACACGTTAGTTGGCTTCAACGGCGCCGATATCATGGAGGGCGACGCTGGAGACGATGTGCTCATTGCTGGAGACGGCGCCAATGTGATGAGTGGTGGCGCTGGCGATGATCTTTTGTTTGGCGGAAAAGACGTTGACATCATGGATGGCGGAGACGGTGTTGACGTGCTAGTCGGTTTTGAGGGCGACGATGTGATGAACACTGGTCGTGGCGGTGAAATCGTCCCAGAAGCGAATCCTGAACTGCTTCCCGACAACGGTTGGAGCAATGACCGTGTGGATCTGGCGTTTGGTCTAGATGGAAATGACCAGATTACAGGCGGTGGTGGGCTGGATCTGATTTATGCTGGAAACGGTGATGATACGGTTATCGGTGGCAATGGCCAAAATCGAGTCTTTGGACAGGCAGGTGACGACGTCATCACAGGAGGAAACGTAGGCGATTTCATCTGGGGCGGTACAGAGGAAGATGAGATCTCCGGAGGCGGGGGTGCCGACTGGATCAATGGCGGTAACGATAACGATATTCTTCGCGGTGGTTCAGGCGGTGATGGCATTTTTGGAGGGTTTGGTGACGATTCTCTTTACGGTGAAGAGGGATTGGACGCACTTTTTGGGGAGGGCGGCAACGACGGTCTCTTTGGCGGGCGCGCTCACAATGACGAGTTGAACGGAGGCGGTGGTGCAGACCGGTTCTTAAACTATGCCCCTATTCCTGACTCAGCGGTGGACTTTAACGCTGGTGCCGGAGACAGGAATATCAACTTTGCCAATGACGGTAGTTCGACGTGGGCCACGAACAAGCAAATCGAAGTGGTCGACATCGGTTTGCGGGCGCTTCATCACCGGACCGGATCGACATTGGTTTTCAAAGATCCGCTTGATGAGAATCCTATGACAATAACCAAAGCTGTTCCCGGTACTTTGGGGGGCGATGTTGACGGAAGCAATGGCTTGGAATGGCAATTTATCGGTTTTGCAGACGGAGAAATTGAGTCTGAGACCTACACCAGAACAATCAAGATTGCCGAATGGGATACAGGAGACGAGAGGCAAAACAACATTGTATCTTTGGCAATAATTCACGAAATTGCCCATTCATTCGACAGTGCCTTTGAGATCAATCAGCTCGTTCCGGGCAGGGGTGCTCTGCATGATTCATTTTTGGATATCAGCGGGTGGGAGAATTCGAATCCAGGGGCTGGCCACATCCGAGCTGCCGGAGTTACGCAAGAACCGTTTGATCGAACGTTCAATGGTACTCAGTATGTCCTCAATACACGCGCTTGGTGGTATGACAGTGGATCAGAGTTTGCCCGACCTTACGGAATCTTTACGCCCGCAGAGGATTGGGCGACCGTGTGGGAGTCGCTGTTCGTCAGTGAGATAGTTGATGAGCCCTCTGAGGCTTTCTCGCAACCGATAGCCGCGAAAGTCAGCGTCGTCAACCGTTTGCTCAGCTCGCTAAGATAACTCGTTGCATTGGGTGGGTTGAGATTTGACTGGCAGAGGCTATCAAAAGCTGGATTGCTGACGCACCGCATGGGCTTTAGAACATGGGGCTGGTTGTCAGCTTCTCGTTCAGATTTGAGTCGCTGAACAAGTCATCCATTTGCGTTTGCACAACTCGAATCATTAGCAGTCGGTGCGTCGGAGTGGGTTTGTTGGCGACTTCCGCGTCCAGATCTGACAGTTTTTCTGAAGTCCCATAGCTGCCAAAGAAAATTCTTCCCATATCTGTAACATCGTTGGTTGGTGCCATCACGAGCGACTCGCCCGACCGAAGTGTCAATTCGAACTTCAGCTCGTCGACGGGAGTTACGAACTGAGCCGACTCGACCAGAAACGATCGTTGACCGACTCCGATCCGCGGTCGACTTTGTCCGTGATGGATTTCTGGGCGAACCACTAATCGAACCGACCCGTCGCCTTGCGGATACGTTGTAACAGACATCATGCCGCGAACTTGTTTGCCGAAACCCGCCGTTTGCGCGTCACCAGACTCGATGACCCAGCTGGCTTCGTCGTGAACTTCGGATGTTTCGATTTTGTGCGCCTGACCTTCACGGTTTGAGATACGCTGATGAGATAACATTCTCTGCTGCGGGCGCAGCAGTCCTCTTTCATGTAGTTGCTTTTGAAACTCATTGAGCAAGTCGGGTTCGACCTGACGCGGGTTGATCAGGTGGTTGAGTTCCGGGGGAGCGTGCGGTGACATGACCGCGACCCGCAATCCGTTTTGATCAAGAATTTTGCGTTGTTTCAGGGGTAACTCTTGCTGATCCAGTAGTCCCCAAAAAGTCTCAAAGGTTTTCGATTGGCTGGAGTCCAGTTGTGCAACCGCCAGGTCCAGTCCAACTGCATCGACGGCGATACGAGCCTTGGGAAATGTGAGTGAAGTCTTCTTGGCTGGAGTCTCGATTTTCGCGCAGCCGACCCACATGCAGATCGAGACTGAGATTGTCGCCAAGATAATCGCGCGCATCATCCCGCTTAACTACAGGGATTTGCGTAGATCGACAAGTCGAATTGCTTTGGTGGCCGTTCGATGATGAAAAACGTCGAGTTTAACGATGAGATTGCATCAGTTCAGATCAATCGTCGCTTCAATTTTGGCATGCGCGACCCCACTTCAGTCCAATCAGGCCTTCAAAGGAATTTGCTGGGCAGGCAAAGCGCGACTGAAAAAGGCAGAGAAAACAAGGACGTACCGCGAGTCGCTTATTGGTGACTGATTTGACGGGACCACATTTGTTTGAGATTACTAATGAGAACGATTTTTGCGTAAGCGGCTGCTGTATTTCTTGAGTAACTTTCGCTCTTTGCTGGTCAAGCTTGCTTCTCCTTGTTCGGAGATTTTGGCCAGGATCTCGTCGGCCTGGATCTTCAGCTTTTCCTCGGTTGCTTCGGGGTCGTGGACACGGAGCTTGGGGCGATTGGAGAACATGCCCGAGATCCCCCCAAATTTGGTGAACTTCCAGCCGTAGTGGAAACACGCCCAGCCAAACGCTGCGCCACCCAAATGGGCTTCCCAGGCAACATGGCTGTCGGGTGAAAAAGCATGGAACATGTTCATCACCAGGAAGAAGACGCCCAGTCCCCAGGCTGGAACCGGCAAGACGCCGAACAAGTGGATCTTCACGTGGGGCGCCATGAAGATGAAGTAGGCCACGACGGCCGAAACGGCGCCCGACGCACCAACGATGAAACCACCACCTCCATACGCCAAACTCATCAGCAGCCAAGCAAGCCCGCCCACAACGATCGAACAAAGATAAAACCAGAGGAATCCCTTTCGCCCCAGACGCTGCTCTACCGGCGGTCCAAGAAAGAACAACGTGAACATGTTGCCCAGGATATGGAAGATGCCCAAGTCAGTGCCCATCGAGGCGTGAGCGAATCCGTGAGAGAGAAAAGTCCAAACTTCCCAAGGTCGATCCGTTTTGATCGCCATCAACCAACTGAGCCACTGTGTTCCGTCGGCGTCAAACTTACCCGTGAACATATCAAGGATAAACGCGCCGACGTTGATCATGATCAGCGTAAGCACCATCGTCTTTTTGTCGAACGACGGTGGTCTACCGAACATCTGCCCTTCGTCTCGATAGTAGTCTCGGTCTTCGTATCCCATGGTCTATGTCAAGCCAACGAATCGTTAGGTAAGTGAGGGCGTGTTCTAAGCCACAAGTATATTACCGTTTTATGGTCTGAAATGGCATGCCAACGATGGAGCGTCAATAGACGCAGTTAACGGCGATTCGACCGTGGCTAACGCCAAATGGCACTCACTTTAAGACGCGAAAGCTCCTGAAATGGTAAACCGACGCGTGAGGGTATTGTCCAACTAGTTGCCGGCGAACGCTCGTCTGGCACGATCGATTGATCGGCCACGAAGTTGAGTGTAGGCATCCCGAATGCGAACTTCGAGCGTCGCTATCTTCTGCTTCAACGATGCAACTTCGTCAGTTCGACCGCCATGCAGGCTTTCGATTGTTTCCAAGTCTTTCTTTAACGCGGCTTGGTCAAACTCCAGATTGACAATCAACGCATCACGAGCGGCCTGCTGGGTTTTGCCATCCTCAAGCGACTTGGTTTGAATTGCATTGTTGCGGACTACGATCGCCGTTTCTTCAGCCATCTTGACAGTCTGTTGCCGAAGATCGGCAAACTCATAAGGGAAATCTCGGACTTGACGAATGTAAATACGATCCTCTAGTTCTACGCTTTCGGTGTCCTTAAATGGTGGAATTGTGTTGTCGCCTCGTTGGTAGCCGTCAGCGGTTCGCTGATCTACAAGGATGGTATCGCCTTCTTTGAACTCGATTTCTCCACCAGCGTGCAACGCTTCATCGACAGCCAATCCTAAGGGGGTGAACAATCCATCAGTTTCTACGCTTCCGTTGGCGTCAACGGGATATGGTTTTGATTTTGCTTTGAACTTGTAGAGGAAGAAGACTTCTTCGGGTGGCGGCTCAAATTGAAGCGTCTTTCGTCCAGCAGAGTTTTGATCGATCCACTGCTGAATCTTGCCCAAGGGGACTTCGTCAAACGCATACATATCGATCAGTTGTTCGTACTCGCGACTATCTGGGTCCAAGCCGATCATGTTTGCTGGGAGATAGTTTGTCGTCAGCAACTCTCGAAACAGAGAGATGTCGAGATCAGCCTCTCCCTTTTTCACTTTGTCTAAGTTCTCCAACAGCGCAGTGATCTCGGGTGAATTGTTGGGTTTGTCTTTCAACAGCGCGATTGCAGCTTCTTTAAACGAGCCTCTTCGGTCCAGTGGCATTTTCTCAAACAAAGTCCACTTTCCAGAAGGCTGGCCGAATTCGACCGGCTCGGCAAGTGCGACAGGAGCCAACGTAACGCTGTCTGCTGTTTCTGATTCGACTCGAACTGAACCAATGTAAAGCGCTGGATAGTCGATTCGGTCTACCTGACGATCCAGAAAAGCGAAGAGAACCACGTCCTGAAGAGAACGCTCGGCAAAATTCGGACGAGGTGCAACAAACTGGAACAACCGGTTATTGCCATCGGCAGCAGGAGTCTCACTGCTACCCCAAACGCGACCCCGTCCAGCCAGCTCGCGCGTGAGTTCACCGGTAACAGCCCGAAGCGAACCGTCAGTGTAAGTGATTGAGTCCGGCCGGCCATAAATCAGCTCGTCGGCTTGTTTCGTGTATCGTTCGAAGTCTTCAGTGTGCCGCTGCACTTCGGCCATGTCTTTGGTCCGAAGAGAATAGACCTGAGTCAAACCCCATATCGCTGCGATACCTGCAAGGTAGCTCAAGATCGTAAACGTGATATCGACCCAGTTCCAAGTCTTACGGGCTAGGACGCAGAACACGACTAGGATGATGAACAGCAGCCCAAGAATTCCGGCGTAAATTAAGTCAGGATCCGCCGCCAAGAATAAGGTATCAATGCCCATTTAAAGTCGCCAGTCTTGCTATCTTTTCAAACGTCCGCAGGAAGAGAGGCAGATGCCGCTCAAATCAATCATACGGTCAAAGGGCCCTTTTTGCGCGAAAAGAGCTTGGAAATCTCCCAACTTGGATAATAAATTGGGCAATTTGGCTCGTCAAGTTTTGCTATCGTCGAATTGACTGCAATGGCTCCGCCTTTTGACACTTGGTCGTGGTGGTCAATACGAGCCGAACAATCTCTCAAGTTAAAGCCGGCGCAATCCCGATCTTCCTCAGAAGACGATGAATCGGAGTAAACCGAATAATCCGCAGAGTCCCGCAGCGGTCGGTAATTCCTTAAAGAAACTTCCTTTTCTTCGTGTTTCCCATCGCTTGATCGCCTATCCCGTAACAGGCAAGTCGGCTGAACCAGGAGAATTTGGTGCCCAGAAACCGAATCAATGGCATCTTGCTAATTGTGATCGCGATTAATACGTGCGCTCTGATTGGTTGCCACCGGAGCTATTACCGGCGACAAGCCGACATGGAAGCTAGCCGTCTGATTCGACAGAAAGCCACCGATCCGCGCTGGAACACGGCTGACGGGAAAATTGATATCGATCCTCAATCAAGGATGTTCAATCCATTCTCCCAGGACCATCCACCGATACCTCCTGACGACGCGACATCGCATCAGTTCATGCACGTTGTCGATCAAAAAGAAGGCTATCCTCATTGGCACGCCAACGGCGACACCAACCACATCGAGAACCCAGTGTGGATGTCGTACCTACCGATCAATGAAAAAGGCCAGGTTGTACTGACGTTAGATCGCGCCTACCAACTGGCGTTGATCCATTCTCCAGACTTGCAGGAACAACGAGAGACTCTCTATCTTTCAGCGCTCGATGTTAGCCTGGAAAGATTTGGATTCGACTCACAGTTGTTCACAGGTTTCAATTCCTTTCTGACGACACAAGGAAGACTGCGAAACGGAGGCAATAGCAGCACGACGCTGTCGAACCAAATCGGATCCAACGGAGGCGGCCTCAATATTGAACGACTCGGTATCACGGGCGCGAACTTTGCGGTTGGATTGGCCAACACGGTTCTGTTCAACTTTTCAGGCAACAACACACAATCTGCGACTTCACTGATTGACTTTTCATTGATCCAGCCGCTGCTTCGAGGTGCCGGTCGCGAGCGAATTCTGGAGTCGCTGACACAATCAGAAAGAACGTTGCTGGCTAATGTGCGGCAGTTGGAACGATTTCGCCGTGGGTTTTATCTGCAAATTGCGACTGGACGAAACCCGGGAACAGGAACCAACCGAGGCGGCAATTTTCTGGGTAATCCAGGGTCGGCCAACTTCAATGCCGGTGGATTTTTCGGGCTTTTGGAAGCCCAACAGCGAATTCGAAACCAGGAATTCAATGTCCGCCAACTCGAAGCCGTCCTAGAGCAGTTTCGCGAGTTCTTCACCCGCGATCGCCTCGACTCGGTACAGCTGAAACAGTTCGAAGCCAACGTGTACCGTCAGCAGCGTAACCTGCTCGATCAAAAGACGAACTATCAAGCTTCGCTTGACGATTTCAAGCTGCTTCTAGGTCTTCCGCCAACAATCGACATTGTCATCGAAGATCCGTTCCTTGATCGGTTCGAGTTGATCAGCGATCAAATCAATGAACGAATGATCTCGATCAGCAATCTTCGAAAAACAACCGGCTCAGGTTTGAATGACATTTATCAGATTTTCGAAGGCGTTGGGACTGTTACAAAATGGCCTGATTTCAAGTGGCCCAGTGATTTGAATCAACGAATTCAAAAACTGAATCCATTCATCGAATCCGCCGAAGCAACGCTTGAGAAAATTGTCAACCAGGACCGCAAGTTGATAGAAACCGATCTGAGAAAACTAGAGGACACCCGAGCCGACCGAGTCGCTTATTTGAAAAAAGTCAAACGTGCGATCAACGCAGGGAAAATCATTTCAAGCGTTGATCCAGAGCTCTTTGAAGCGAAATCAATTGTCGATCCGGCAACGCTTCGCAAGAGCCTGATCGACCCGGAAATGGACTCGCGTGAAACCATCATCGATGAAGACGGTGAGGAAGTCCTAGCGCCGCGTTCGATTCTCAAACGAGCAGAAGTTTTGCAGAAGGAGTTGCAGGAGGCCAAACAGCGGATCGCCGATTTCGCAGAAGCAGAGGCTTCGATCAGCAAAAAAGCGGAAGTAATCGAAGGGACCGAAAAGAACCCTGTCTACGAAGATCCAGCGTTGTATGACTACATCGTCACTGAATTCCAGGAGAAGATTCCTGGACAGCTTTCGGAGCTTAACAACCTTGCACTTGAGTTGTCATTGCTTCAGGCGCTCGCCCGATCCAACACAATCGAGATCAACGATGTAAATATTGACTCGGAACACGCGATTCGAATCGCGCGTTGCATGCGACGCGACCTGATGAACGCTCGCGCCAACTTGGTCGATCAATGGCGCAACATCGAATTCGTTGCCGATCAGCTCGAAGCCGGTGTTGATATCGTATTCGAGGGCGAGATTGGCAACGTGGGCGACAATCCGTTCAAGCTACGCCTGGACAACGGTCAGCTTCGAGGCGGTTTCCGGTTCGACGCGCCGATTGTGCGAATGGCAGAGCGAAACCAGTACCGTCAAGCCTTGATCCAGTATCAGCAAGCTCGACGGAACTTCTATCAGTTCGAAGACAACTTGAACGCCAATCTGCGCGATATCCTGCGTAATATTGATCGAAGTAAAGTCCTCTTTGAACTTGATCGACTAACGGTTCAAGTAGATATCCAGAACGTTGAGATCAACCGTTATCAGCTCGACGCTCCTGTTTCGGTCAATGCTGCTGGCGGCGGTACTAATCGGCTTGGAGCCCAAACGTCACGAAACTTGACCGATGCGATTATTAACCTCAACGGTTCGCAAAACTCGTTTCTGCAGACGTGGGTTCGCTTTGAAGTGCTCCGGCGAAACCTCGACTTCGATATGGGAACAATGCAAATCGACCAGAACGGATCTTGGATTGACCCGGGATACATTGACGGTGGCATTGTAACACGCGCCGCCAACATGATGGGTTTGCAGTTGGATTGCCAATTCTGCGAAAACGTTGAAGTCTTCTACAGCGACGATGGCTACTCACAAATGTCAGATGGTGTTTACAGCGATAACGTCTATGGCGAACCGGTTTATGGTGAACCATCTCCAGTTGGCGGATTTGGTAACCAAACGATTGACCAGGCTCCTTCAGGCAATGGTGCGATTGCTACGGAAAATGTTGATTTAGAGACTCCTGAAATTCCCGATACGCCAGAGCTTAATCGTGGTGACCGATCGGGCAGTCGATCCAACTCGTACTTTGAACCACTGAGTTTTTCCAAGCCGGCCCAACCACCGCTCGAGAAAACTACATCGGCTTCCAAACCGGATCACGTCGCCAGCGTTGAGCTAACTGAAGCTGAAACTGAAGAAAACAATCTCGCGCAACTGAAGGAGATGGCAGAAGAATTGGCACAGAAGATCGCCCAGGTTAAGAAGGTCCCTGTCCAAACAAAATTTGCAGCTGCGAAGGCGTTAGAACAAGGCCCTCCAGATCCTTCTCTGGATCCACAACAGGAACTTTTCAAGTCACCAACTGACGATCCGTTTGCAGTCGAGAAGTCAGTCGTTGTGGCCAAGTCCGCCGGCTACGCAACCCAAAACAAATCGGCTGCTAACCAATCGGCAGTAGCGTTAATCAATAGTTCCTTTGAAAACTCCTCAGCAATGAGCAGACCGATCTCGACGATTGAAATGCCTCGCGTTGCTTCGGCTCCTTTGCCACAAAGTGAGCTCGACTCAATCGAAATACCTACCGCCAAGCTTGTACTTGCGGTCGCCGAAGCCAAAAAGAAACTTCTGGATTCCAAACCGCCAGAGAGCCATCTGCAACCGGGCTTACTCCGAACCAGTCTGCAGCAATCCAACTGGAGACCCGAAGCTTTATCCTCAGTTCGTCCTAAAGCCGCTTCAGATTCAGATCAAGACAACACTCAAGCCGACCGCCCAAGAATTGACCACCCCATTGTGATTCGTGCAATTCCAGAGAGCTCGAATTCTTCTGGCTCGACCAGATCATCAAATGGCGGCCCAGTCGCCTCTGAACATGCGACCATCGGTGAAACGAATACTGAGTGGAAAAACAATCAGTCTTCTTTGGGGGGGCTTCTCAACCGTTTTCGAACTGGTGACTTACAACACACCCGGTAAACCATCTAAAACGATATCGCAGGCGGTTTGGCAGTGTTTTACGGAACTCTGGTACCTTTGGTTGGTTACATTTGAGTGGTGGTAGCTGCTGTTTTCACTGCCAATCGGGGCGCTGCCCTGTCGATCCGGTTAGTATGCCTGTTGGGGATTTGAGGCCCAGTCGAACTGTCTGTTTTGATGTTCCGATTGAGCCGATTATTTCCAAGGGATCTTTGTTTGTTCGGACAGGCTTTTCCAGTACTCGTTAGTCCAATGCTTGAGTTTCTCCGGTCTGGTCATCGCAGGTCTAAAATGACACTTTCAATCAATCAGAATCGTTTGTCTCAACGAAATCAAAACGGACTTGTCGCGCCGTTTGTGATCGCCGCAATAGTTGCGGTCGTCTTGCTGAGTTTGGCGGGCTACTTCTACTTCAGCGGCAGCAGTGGCGAAGGCGAAACGATCGCGCCGATCATGGCCAAGGTCACTCGAGGCGAGTTCGTGTCCCAGGTTTTGGATCAAGGTGAAGTGCAAAGTAGCGAGAACGTCGAGATTCGATGTGAGGTTCGCGCCCGAAACGGATCGCTTTCAGTACTCTCGGTAGCGCCTGAAGGTTCCCTTGCCAAAGGAGGCGACTTTCTGGTTCAACTGGATTCGACTTCATTCGAAAAAGAGTTGGAGCAGCAAAACATAGACGTCGTAAATTCCGAGACAGGCGTGATCCAGGCCGAGTCGAACCTGGCGTCTGCCCGAGCCACCAAAGAAGAGTTCATTGAAGGAACCTTCAAACAAGAAGTCAAAAAGATCCTTAACGAGATTTATGATGCCGAGAGCCAGATTGAAAGAGCGAAACAGGAGCTTTTGACAGCCAAGGCACAACTTGCTCACAGTAAGAAGCTACAGAGTAAAGGCTACATTACCAAGCAAACGCTTGACGCTGAAAAATTCAGTTTGAAGAACGCCGAGATTGGCGTCCAAAAAGGCGAGCTGGCGTTGGAACTGGCTACTGAGAAGAAGCGAGTCCTCGAAGACATTTCGTTCAAGAAAGAAACGATTCAACTCGATGCCGATATTAAGGCTTCAATGGTCAAGCTCAGCAGCGAACGAAAGTCGCTTGAGGTCGAGAAAGAAAAGCTGGCCGAAATCAAGCAGATGATCGAGAAGTGCACAATCCGAGTTCCTGAAGGCGTCTCGGGCCAGGTCGTCTATGCCAAAGAGTCGTCACGTGGTGGCAATGACTGGATTCTCGAAGAGGGTACTGCGGTTCGCCAGAATCAGGTGCTCGTCCGGCTTCCCAATCCAGAGAGGATGGAAGTCAAGGCACTCATCAACGAGCAGAGCATTACACAAATTGATGTCGGCATGCCGGCCATTATCAAAGTCGACGCGCTCAATAATACAACGCTCAAAGGCGTCGTCACCAAGGTCAATCAATACGCCGAATCAAGCGGCTGGATGTCCAGTAGCATTCGCAAGTACGCGGCCTACGTAAAAATTCTCGATCCCCCAATCACGCTCAAACCGGGCATGAACGCTTCGGTCACAATCCAGGTTCAATACGAACCAGACGTTTTGTTGGCTCCTATTCAAACCATTTACGCGGTCCAGGAGAAGCAATTTTGCTTGATCCGAAAAGGCGAAGACCAATGGGAAACCAAAGAGGTTGTCGTCGGTGGTGACAACTCGCAAATGGTTTTCATCAAGGAAGGGATTGAAGAAGGGGAAGAATTGGTCATGAATCCTGGTGCCTACAAAGAGTACATGGACCTTCCCGAGATCGTGCGAGATACCAAAATCGAAATTCCAGATAAAGAGAAGGCTGCTCTGGCCCGCAATCAAACCAATACGGGAAAGGACGGTGAGGGTTCCAAAACCGAAAGGGGCGGCGGTAAAGAAGGAAAAAAAGGCGGAGGCAAAAGCAGAGGCGGGCCAATGGATCTCCCTGCCAATGGCGCTGCATTGATCGCTTCCAAAGATTCCGACGGCGACGGCAAGCTCACCAAAGAAGAGGTTGGTGTTCCCTACACCTATTTCTTTGATCGAATCGACACAGACGCTGATGGATTTCTTTCTGAGTCCGAGGCTGACGCTTCTATCAAGCAAATCCAACAACGACGTGCCCAAGGAGGCGGGGGGCAACGTGGTGGCGGGGGTCAATAAATCGTGAACTCGACTCCGGCAAAAATGGCCGCGGTGATCCGTGACTTGCAAAAACACTATGTCCTCAAAAGCGAAACGGTTCGTGCACTTCGCGGGGTCTCGTTTGCAGTTCCACAAGGCGATTATGTTGCCATCATGGGACCTTCGGGTTCTGGGAAAAGCACCCTCCTGAATTTGCTTGGCTGTTTGGATCGACCAACCGAAGGTTCGTTTATGCTTGGTGATGATGATGTTGCTGCGATGTCCGATGACGAGCTTTCGGCAATCCGAGCCTCAAGAATTGGGTTCGTGTTTCAGTCTTACAACCTGATTCCGCAGTTGAGCGTCGTTGAAAACATTGAGGTTCCGCTCTACTACATGGGCAACCTCAACTCGAAATCAAAACAACGAAGTATTGCGTTGGCTGCAATGGTTGGGCTTGGTGACCGGCTGGGACATCGGCCAACACAGCTTTCCGGTGGTCAGCAACAGCGCGTTGCCATCGCCAGATCACTGGTTAACGATCCCTATTTCATTCTTGCCGACGAAGCGACCGGGAACCTCGATTCAGTTACCACCGAAGAAATTCTGGCTTTGTTTCAGCGGCTCAATGATGAAGGCCGCACGATCATCATGGTGACCCACGAAGACGAAGTCGCCGAGCATGCCAAACGCGTGATTCGTTTGCGTGACGGCGAGATTCAAGTCGACGAACCGATCAAAGGTCGCAAGGTGTTTACTGCTGAGCAAATCGAAGAGATTTCTCAGAACGCAAATTCTTCCAGTGATTAACGTCTTTGTCACATAAACCAACTACTAACTGATTCTCAATGCTCCTTTTACGAACTTGGAAACTTGGAATTCGAAGCCTTTTGCTTCACCCGATGCGCTCGTCGTTGACGGTTCTAGGGATTTTGATTGGTGTCACCAGCGTAATCTGGCTCTTGGCCATCAGCGAAGGTATCAGTAAGGAGTTTCAGCGTCAGATTGAAGATCTTGGTGCCGAGAATATTATTGTTCGTAGCATCAAACCGCCCGATGAAGGCGGTGGAAATTTCCGGCGGGTTAACGCATTTGGCGTCTCCAGGGCCGAGTACAGGATGATCAACGATACGATTTCAACGGTCGATCGAGTTTTGCCCATTCGCGAGTTGACTCAAAAGTTCGCCAACATGGGCAACTCAAAAGTCAAACCGATCAACGGACGGCTTGTTGGTTGCACCTCGGAGTATGCTGAAGTGACCCGGTTGGTTGTCAATCGAGGGCACTTTCTCACCACTCAGGAAGTCGAAACTGGTGCAACGGTTTGCGTCATCGCCGCGACGCTGGCGCAAAAACTGTTCCCGGGCGAAGATCCAATCGAAAAGGAGATCTACCTACCTGAGAACCAAGATTACTATGAGATCGTCGGCGTGCTTGAGCCGCGAAATTCTACCGCCGCGATCGGTGGTTCACTTGCGTCACAGGATTTTTCGCTTGATGTCTATATTCCTGTGACAACAATGCGGATCCGGCTCAGCGACGAAGTAACCAAACGAAGCGGCGGAACGTTTTCCCGCCAGCGTTTTGAACTTTCCCAAATCACCGTCCAAGTCAAAAACGTCGATGACGTGCCTCAAACGGCTAAGTTGGTTGAAGCCACGTTGCGGGTCAGAGATCCCGACCGGCAGGACTTTGCCGTCGTCGTTCCGTATGAGCTTTTGGAACAAGCCAAAACGACTCGGATGATGTTCATGATGTTTATGTGCTTGATCGCCGCCATTTCGTTGGTCGTTGGTGGTATTGGAATTATGAATATCATGTTGGCAACCGTTACCGAGCGTACTCGCGAAATCGGCGTCAGGCGTGCGCTGGGTGCCAAACGTTCCGACATCACACAGCAGTTTCTTGTCGAGACGATCACGCTGTCGGTCGTCGGCGGCCTGACGGGAATCTTGTTGGGCCTGCTCGGTCCCTGGACGTTCGTACTTGCGCGAGACGGAGTCGAGCGATTCGCTCCCAATCTTTATTCTGTCATTCCTGAGGTTGGTCGCGTCATGAGCCCAGAGATCGTGCCGGCGTCAATCCCGGTCTCATTCTTCATATCCGTTGTCGTCGGCGTCACGTTCGGTCTTTATCCGGCGATGCGAGCCGCTCAAATGGATCCGATCGAAGCGCTTCGACACGAGTAAATTCAACTTTATCAGTTCGAGCCAGTCGCTTCTGGTTTTTTCTTCGAGTCCAAAAGCTGCAAATGGACTCTGGCAACTTGGCCCATGAAGTTCTGCTTGCCCAGTGGGTTGACGTCCGCGGCCAGTTTCAGTGAGGCGGATGCGGAATCTGATTTCCCCAACATCTCGTAGTACAACCCGGTGTAAAGATGTGCGTAATAAAGCTGTAGACGATGTGAGCCGCTGTCTTTTTTGACGCGCGGTGTCGTGGTCTGTGCGGCGATAAGGACTTCCTTGGGAGTCATTCGACCGGCAAACATTTCGTAGACTTGCGACATCGGTACACGAGTGTCGTCGGTGATCGGGATCAGTTTTTTGCGGGCTTTCTCTAAATCAGAAACTCTCGCCGCGCAAAGCAAATGCCAAACGGCATTCTCCACATCCTGTGAGTTGACCGTCTGGTGCGTTTCAAACTGCTTGACTCCATCCTCAAATCGGTTCGCGTAGTAAAGTGCCAATCCTCGCTGCCAAAGTTGCGGCTCAAGATCTGCGTCCAATCGAATGACGTGATCAAAGGCCGAAATGCTCTGATCCATTTTGCCGGCGGCGAATCCGATATTCCCGCGCAGAAACTGATAGCGGATGACGTCGGGTCGGAGTTCACACAATTGTTTGGCGGCAGTGAGAGCCGATTCATACTCGCCATTGCTGAAATCTTCAGTTGCCTGGCCTGCCAATTTGCGGACCAACTCCTTTTCTTTCTCAGGATCCACTTTGGTAGGCGGTTTTTCTTGATCCTGAACTTGAGCCGAACCTCTCGCAGTAGCGGAGTCGCTTTCTTGCGCATTTTCTTGACCGACCGAAGTTGGAGCAATCAAAACTGCAATAAGGAGAAGGCATATCAAGATTGAGGTTTTTGGCATGGTGATCTTTCTATGTCAATTGAGGTGCACCAGAGCTTTCTATCGTAAAACGATTTGTCTGAAAATCGAATTGGTACCACGGATTTATCTATGGCACATCCATGGTTAAACTGCGGATGAAAGTTGGAGAAAACGCTCGGTCTGAGTAGCTACGGTTACTGGCTGTTTGACCTTGGCTAGTGCCAAAACCCCAAACGGCTCATGAAATCATAAGCTCTCCGAGCCGTGAAGTGAATTTTCTGGTCTCGGCTCGGAGAGCCGAGCTACTTTCTTCGAATCCGAAGCTTCGAGATCTGCAAGTGGCCAAACAAAACGAACGTCTGGAGAAGAACTACGATCGGGCGGCGTGGTTTTACGAAAGGGCCGCCAAGGTCTATTCAACAAATCAAATCCGTTCGTCAAAACGTTTCCAGCTCAAGTACATCGAGCCGGGAGATAAAGTCCTCTATCTCGGTGCTGGCACAGGCGAAGAGGCAGTAATGGCGGCTCGTCTGGGTGCCGAAGTCACATGCATCGATATTTCTCAGGCGATGCTCGATGTAGTCCAGCGGAAACTCGGCCAAGAGTCGTTGTCCGCCGAATTGATTTGCCAAGACGCGTTTGATCACCAGCGGATCGCGCACTATGACGTCGTGGCGTCAAATTACTTTCTCAATGTGTTCCGTCGTCAAGACATGATCAAGATGCTGGGCTTTACCGCGACCCTGGTTCGCCCAGGTGGTAGGTACATGGTGGCCGATGTTGCCAGGTCGCAGGGAAATATTTTGGCCCAAGCCTTCAATATCTTTTACTTGAAGCTCGCCATGTTCGCTTTTTGGATGCTCGGTTTGGTACCGCTTCACGAGAACTATGACTATTGCAAGTTTTTTCCAGACGCCGGATTGGAAACCGAGCACGTTGAGTTTTTTCGTTACGCGAAAATCGGACCTGTGTTGTTTCAGTCGATCGTAGCCAGGCGAGTCACGTAGAATGAAGAAGCGCGAGCGAATCGTACCGCGGGCGGTTTACTTGGTGCTCCCTTGCTCGCCGGTCACAAGTCGAGGCTGTGATTTTTTTAAAACATTACTTAACAACATCAGCCGTTTTGGCGATGGCCACGGTTAATGGCAGTTCAACCGTGGCTATCGCCCAAACGCCCAAACGGCTAGTAAAATCACAACCTAGTCGTGCGCTGGTTTACTGAGCGTCTTCCACTTTCTGGATGTACTGACGCAGGCGTTCGTTCTCGTCGGTGACTCCCTTGAGCTGAAGCATATTCTCAACTCGTTTGAGAAGCTCGACTCGGTTGACGGGCTTGGAAAGAAAATCATTGGTGCCTGCATCGACGGCTCGCTCGATATCACCAAGCTCATTGAGCGCGGTCACCATCAGGATCATGATCTTTTTCAGCTCGGGATCGCCTTTGATCTTTTCACAGACTTCGAAGCCACTGAGCTTGGGCATCATCACGTCCAAAAGGATCAAGTCCGGTTTGAACGAAGCCGCCTTTTCCATCGTCTCTTGTCCATCAACAGCGATTTCGGTGACGCAGCCGAGGTCGGATAGATAGGCCTCCAGCAGTTCCCGGTTGGCTTCGTTGTCGTCCGCGATCAAAACGCGATCAGCGGTGGTTTTGGTTTCGTCCATGGAAAGTCGTTGGCTTGTAGCTGAAATTTGAGATCAAACGTGGCTCTGAAGTCCAAGACCTCAGTCTCCCACATTGTAGTGAATCGGAGGACACGTGGGATAGGTATCTTGATATCGGGCTGATTGGCTCGAACAGCATGCAATGAGCGCTGATGACAAGAAGACGCCAAGAAGGCCTCAAGCAAACCTACGCTGACTCGCTTTCATTGAAGCTTGAAAGCATCTGTTGGCCACGCCAAATCGCGTACGCCATCTGCCAATCGATTGGGGCCTGACCGTTGCCGTGTGAGAACCAGCGTACCGATTGACCATCAACAATTGCCGTTCCGGGTTGGCTATCGCGAGTCGCATTGGCGACGACGATGATGTCGCCGAAAAAGCTGGCGGCAGTGATTGGTTCGAGCGCGTCAAAGGCTTCGGCCTCAAGATCACCGATCAGCCGGCGCCATTGGTTGGGGAACGCCTGTTGGGCACGCGACAACGGGATCTGGTAAATCTCATTGTGAACCGTTTGCCATCCGGCAAAAGCAGCGTATATGTCATCGGGCTCGAGGTGCCGGATGTCGGCGGCAAACGCATGTGTCATTGGACCGCAGATTCCAACGTTGGTATGTGTTTGCTCACCCGAGCCGTATGAATACTCAAACAGAAAACACTGCACAGGGTGATCGTAGCCGGGCCAGTACATTTCGCGGTTCTCGAGGAACTCAATGTTGCTGGGCGCCAGTCCCATTTGTTGCGGTTCGGAAAGCCAGATGGCCAAGTGGCTTTCCGCAATCGCGATCTCGCCTTGAAGCTCCAGTGAAATCTCGTTCTTGAACCCCAACTCTTCCGCGTAGGCCAGCGCCCTGAGTCGAGCTACCGGTTGATCTGCCAACTCGACCAAAGCCTGCTTGCCCATCTCGTCGCCAAGACGAATCAGCGCCGCGGCGGCTTCGGTTTGCACGCGTCGGTGTCGCAGGTTGAGTGCCTGATGAAGCTTTGGAATCGCGGGCTCGTGCTCCAGTTGCGCAAACGTGTCGCAAAGCGCCACAATCAGCGCGACCGAATCCGAGACCAGCTGATTGATCTGCCGAACGTTGGAGCCAGGTGGGAAATCGCCTTCTTCGATCTTTCCCAACTGCCCAGCAACCAATCCCAACAATTCCGTTAATGCTTCGACGCGCTGCTCCGCCGGATGCTCGTCAACCAGTTTGTTGCGGTAGAAGTAATTGAACAGATCAAAAACGGCGGGTGCAATTTGAGAGTGACTGGTCGCATGATTGATCAGCTGCGAGAACATTCCCGCCGGCGGTTCGAATCCGGGTTGCAAGAGCGGTGAAAACGCGAGCACGATTCCCAAGCGGTGTTCCGGTGGATCGTCGCAAATCAAATCCGTCCAGATTTGCATCGCTTCTTCATGGCCTTCAACGGCCAGCCAACGCAACAGGTGATTGCGGAGGTCGCTTTGGGTAGGTGTCAGCCGGTAAAGCGTTTGGATGTTCTGGTATCGATCTGGCCCCCAGACTCGCTCAGGATTGTCTTTGTCCTCGGCAACCTTTATTTCCCGTTGGACCAGTTGGTGAATGATGGGCTGAATCAATTGGTCAAAGTGAAGCGGATCATCTTCGCGTTCCGCCGTTTGGATGGATTCAGAGTCTCGGGCTTGTCTCAGTTCGTCACCGAAATCAAGTAATCGGTCAAGAAGCTCATCAACGTCGTGGTTGGACAGGCTAGGGATGGACTGAGCCAGACTGGCGATACGCGGCAGTTGAGCCGAGTCGTTGCGAGCTAAAAGAATGGCTTCAGTGATTTCGTTGATCATTATTGGTTGGCTTTAAAGGAGTTGTTGACGACCAGCGATCGTCTCCCACACGCACGCTTCGGGTTGGATAATGAGTCTTTCGCGATTTATCCGTGTGTTCTGCGGGCTCAGATGGGAACTCGCGTTGACCATCTCTGTAGGTGCAGATAGCCTATAAATACTGAAAAAATCGAATCTGAATGACTAATCAAATCACCTCGTCGAATCGTCTAATACTGTGGCTAAACAAGTCGTCAAACGCAAACAAATTTTATCTTTCGAACATATGGGTCTTTCGGACAAGACCTTGGCGACGCTTGAGCGGATAGGATACGAGAAACCGTCCCCCGTTCAGGCGGGAGTAATTCCCCTTGCGATGCAGGAATATGACGTAATTGGACAGGCGCGAACCGGCACGGGCAAAACAGCCGCCTTTGCAATTCCAATTCTTGAGCAGCTCGATTTGAGCGTTAAAAAGGCCAAGCCGCAAGCGTTGATTCTGACGCCGACTCGTGAGCTTGCCGTCCAAGTCGAAAATGAATTTCGACGCCTTTCCGACAAAGAACGCGTTCGCTGTGTTTGCCTCTACGGTGGTAAGCCAATCAAAGGCCAGATCAACCAGCTTGAAAAAGGTTGTCATGTCGTCGTTGGTACTCCCGGCCGCGTCATCGATCATCTCAATCGCGGTACGTTGAACATCGATCAGTTGTGGTTTGTCGTTTTGGACGAAGCCGACAGGATGCTCGACATTGGATTCCGACCGGACATCGAACGAATCCTCAGACGCTGCCCCAAGGAACGTCAAACGTTGTTGCTCAGCGCAACGTTGCCCGATCCGATTCGCCGGCTGGCCAAGCAATACATGTATCGTCCCAAGGTGATTAACTTTTCCAAAGGTAAAGTCGCCGCGCAGACGATCGAACAGTTTTTCATGACCGTTCCTGCCGTCATGAAGTACGACATTCTGGTCAAGCTACTTCAGCGCGAAACTCCAGATCAGGCGATCATCTTCTGTCGAACCAAGCTTGGAACTGAACGGCTTTACCGGAAAGTCCTCAAGTCCGGAATTTTCGACGGAGTGGGAACGCTTCACGGTGACATGTCACAATCGGCTCGCGATCGGATGATGAAAGATTTTCGCAGCGGCGCCGTCAAATATCTGTTTGCTACCGATGTGGTAGGACGAGGTATCGACATCACCAACGTCTCGCACATTATCAACTTCGACATTCCGAGTTTGAGCGAAGACTACGTTCACCGTGTCGGTCGAACCGGCCGAATGGGTAAGCAGGGCGTGGCCTATTCCTTTGTCACGCCGGAACAAAGCGGCGAGCAGAAGCAGATTGAAAAGCTGATCAACATGCCGCTTGTGCTTGATGAAATGCAGGATGAAATCGACGAGCTGCGCGAGACTATCGAGCCGAAACTACCTCCGGCAAAACCCAAAAAGCGATACCGACGCGCGTTGTAGCGGGGCAGTGGTGTCTCCATGTCAGGATCCGCGATTGAAAAACTCTCAGACGAACAAGCCGCAATTGCCTGGCTGGATGGTCTTGGTTTAGAGCAACCCAAAACGGCGCTAACCAATCTGCGTCAGATCATCGGTTCAGATTTATCTGACGCTTCGAAACAGATTTTGCTCAATCGCGTCGAGCAGGAACTTCCGCAGCTCAGTGACCCGGACCGGTCGCTCAATAATCTTGAACGGTTTGTCGCACGCTTGAGTGATGGTGATGGCAAGAGCGAAAGCACTGGTGAATCCAAGGCTCAGTCGACGTCCTCAATCGCAGCGGAAATCCTGTCCCGTGATGATCGGGCGTTCGAAGGTTTGCTGACGATCTTTTCCACCAGTCAGTATCTGAGCGACATATTGATTCGAGATCCCGAGAGCTTTCGAACGAGTTGGCAAGCGAACTTGATTTCGCAGTCCAGCTTGATTCAGATTGTTTGCGGTGAAATCGACAACGCGGCAACGCTGAATGATGCGATGCTGGTGCTGCGGCGTTTTAAACATGACAACACTTTGCGGATCGCGATTTACGATTTGATTTACTCGATTCGCGTCGAGCAGATCACGATGCAGATTTCTCTAGTCGCTACCGCGATCGTTGAAGCGGCTTATCGGTGGGCCCGAAAACGGTTGTCGTCCAAGCTTGGTCAACCGATCAACGGAGAGGGCCAGCCGTGTGAGTTTGTCATTCTGGCGATGGGCAAGCTTGGTGGAATGGAGCTCAACTACTCCAGCGACATCGATCTGGTCATGGTCTACGATCAAAACGGTTCAACTCAGGGAGGAGAATCGGCCAAAAGTGTCACCAATCAGGAGTTCTTTGGTCTCCTTTGTCGTGAGATGGTCAAACTGATCGGGGACTCGACCGAGCTGGGTGCGGCCTATCGAGTCGATCTGCGGCTTCGTCCTAACGGAGCCAGTGGCAGAATCTGCTCACAGTTTGATTCGATGATTCAGTACTACGATCTGCAAGGAAGGACTTGGGAGCGACAGGCGTTGATCAAAGCGTTACCGATTGCCGGTGATTTGGAGTTGGGACAACGATTGTTGAAAAAGCTCTCGCCGTGGATTTATCGGCGTAACCTCAGCCGTGCCGACATCACAGGAATCAAGGCACTTAAACGGAAGATCGAACGCCGCGCGATGGCGGCCGGAGAAGATCGGACCAACGTCAAAACTGGCCACGGTGGAATTCGAGATGTTGAGTTCGTGATTCAGTTTTTGCAGCTTCTCAACGGAGAGCTGGCCGCAGTTCGGGCAACCAATACCCTTGAAGCGATTCGCCGATTGGAGCGGGCACAATGTTTGTCGGCGGCCGAGTCAGCCGTGTTGACCCAGAATTATGAGTGGCTGCGGAAACTTGAGCATCGTTTGCAGTTGATGTTTGACATGCAAGTCCACACGATTCCCAGCGATGATTTTGAACTGACAAAAGTCGCCAAACGAATGGGATTCAAGGACCAACCCGGGCTCTCGGCGCTTCAGCAGTTCCAGCAAGTTCTTGCCGAGGCAACCGAAAGCAATCGAAAGATCCTCAACTATTTGTTGCATGATGCGTTTGGGCTCGCGTTCGGATCGCTCAGCGACAATCAAGGCAGGCAGCATCGGTTTGACCAGGAAGCCGTTCCGCTCGAGGTCGATCTGATTTTGGATCCTGATCCCGATCCGGCGATGATCAAAGGCGTGCTGGAGCCCTACGGTTTCAAGAAAGTCGATCAGGCGCTAAGCAACCTGATGGAGTTGGCTCGGGAGCGGACACAATTTCTGTCGTCCAGGCGATGCAAACATTTTTTGGCGGGAGTCGCGCCAACGCTGTTGGCAGAATTGTCAAAGACCCCAGACCCGGATGCTTCGTTGATCAAACTGGCGACGGTCAGCGATTGCCTTGGCGCCAAAGGCGTGTTGTGGGAGCTGTTCAGCTACAACCCGCCCACGCTTAGCCTCTACGTCCGGCTTTGTGCGTCGAGCGACTATCTGGTTGGGATTCTCAAAAGCAATCCGGGCATGATTGATGAGCTTGTTGACGCGCTTCAGATGGATCGACTGCCGACCAGAGATTGGCTGCGTGAAAACATGAGAGAGATGAGCAAGGGTGCGGTTGATCTGTTACCGATCCTTCATAGCTTTAAAAACACGCAGCACATGCGGGTCGGCGTGCGGGATATCCTTGGTCGAGATGACGTTGTCGATACTCATCGGGGACTGTCTGAAATTGCCGAAGCGTGTCTGGTGACGGCGACGAAGTATCAAACTGATTTGATGATCGACAAGTATGCGAAGAAGGGCAGGGCAGAACAACTTAAGGAAATCGAAAATCCGCTGGTCATTCTGGGACTTGGAAAACTGGGCGGCCAAGAGCCAAACTACCACAGTGATCTCGATATCGTGTTTGTCTACAACTCAGATCCACAGGTGATCGAGCAGTTCGAATCCTGGCTTGAGGACGGAACCACGTGCCAGTTCTTTTTCAGCGAACTGGCTGCGGCGATTACCCGATTCGTTGGTCACTCGGATCGTTATGGTCGACTGTACGAAGTTGATGGACGGCTTCGGCCAACTGGAAAAAGCGGTCCGCTTGCCGTGTCGCTGGACGAGTTTGAGCGATACTTTGCGTCGGGGCAGGGGCAGCTTTGGGAGCGTCAGGCACTTTGCAAAGCCCGTCCCGTTTTCGGAACTCAGGCCAATCGCGAGTCAGTGATGAAGTTGGTCGGCAAAGCGATCAATGAGCGCCGGTGGGAGGAACAATGGAGTTCCGAAATTCGATCGATGCGAATAGCGATGCAAAAAGATTGTTCCGAAGACAATCTCAAGCGAGGTGCTGGAGGAACGGTTGACGTTGAATTCATCGTTCAGATGCTGCAGCTCAAGCACGCCAACGACGATCAATCGGTGCTCGTTCCGGGGACCCAGGACGCCATTGCAAGGTTCAAGACCAACGGCATTCTCGATGCTGAGACGGCCGATCGTTTGGCTCAAGGGTATCAGCTGTTACGGAGTGTTGAGGCGCGGCTGAGATTGATGAACACGACGGCTCGGCACGACTTGCCGAGTGATCCACAGCAACTGGCCAAGCTGGCGTACCTACTCAATTACGCAGACGCCCAACAGCTGCATGATGTCGTTGCCGAGCAGCGCAGAACAATTCGGGAGATTTTTGACAGGATGTTGCCAGCGCCAAAAGCATAGTTTGTCGCTTCAACAACTATCCCTTAACTACCCACCTGGGAATAGCTTCGTCGAGAGGTAACGCTCACCGAGATCCGGCAGCACGACCACAATCATTTTGTCTTTGTTCTCAGGTCGCTTGGCGACTTCGATCGCCGCTGCAGCGGCTGCACCGCAACTGATACCGCAGAACAAACCTTCTTTGGTTGCCAGATCACGAGCCATCTGAATCGCTTGTTCGTCGTTGACGGTGACAACTTCATCAATGATGTCAACATTGAGAACGTCCGGGATAAAGCCAGCGCCGATTCCCTGAATCGTGTGCTTTCCCGGCATCAGGTCTTCACCCGCTTTTCGCTGAGTGATGACTGGGCTGGTGACAGGTTCAACAGCAATCGAAATCAAACCGGGCTTTTTCTCTTTGAGGACTTCGCTGCAACCGGTGATCGTTCCGCCGGTTCCGACGCCTGAGACTAGGATGTCGATTTGTCCGTCGGTATCGCGCCAGATTTCCTGCGCGGTGGTTTGCCGATGAATTTCAGGGTTGGCGGGATTGTTGAACTGTTGCGGCATGAAATACTTGTCGCTGCTACTGGCGATTTCAGTCGCCTTGCGAATCGCGCCGGGCATGCCTTCGGCGCCCGGAGTCAAAATCACCTCGGCACCCAGAGCCGCCACCAACCGGCGACGCTCGATCGACATCGAATCGGGCATTGTGACTTGCATCTTGTAGCCACGAGCAGCACAAACGTAAGCCAGCGCGATACCAGTGTTGCCGCTGGTTGGCTCAATGATTGTTGTGTCTTCGTTGATCAGTCCATCTCTTTCGGCTGCGTCGATCATCGCACGACCGATTCGGTCTTTGATGCTCCACAACGGATTCATGTTCTCGACTTTGGCTACCACATCAGCCACACAGCCATCAGTGACTCGTTGGAGCCTGACAAGCGGCGTGTTGCCGATGCTGTGAGTAATTTCCGAGAGAATACCGCGGGAATTTGAGGTCGACATAATCGTGTTCCTGATTTGAGTAGCGATGTGCTGAGTAGGTGCTATCGGCAAAGATCGGTTTTTGCCTTGACGTTGCCAGCAGCGAAATTATAGCAAAACTCGGAAAAGCAGGTCAACTTTGACGCCACCCTCGGAGCCAAACTCTGTCAGTGACCCTGAATATTGTTTTCATCTGGGTCAATCTGCGCTTTATCCGTGGCCAGCTTTCGAAGGTTCTTGGCCACAGATCAAACACGGATGAGCACAGATTACTGCGTTGATTTGGGTTTGTTCGTGGGCAATTCCGAGAGGTATCTGAATTGGCGATATCGAACTCAATCAGCCGATAGAGTCTTTCATAGCCGGCTTTTGGTCGGCGTAAATTCATGACGTCTCAAGTCGAATATTTTCATCTGTGTCAATCTGCGCTTTATCCGTGGCTAGCTTTCGAAGGTTCTTGGCCACAGATCAAACACGGATGAGCACAGATTACTGCGTTGATTTGGGTTTGCCCGTGGGCAATTCCGAGAGGTGTCTGAATTGGCGATATCGAACTCAACCAGCCGATAGAGTCTTTCATAGCCGGCTTTTGGTCGGCGTAAATTCATGACGTCTCAAGTCGCAAACGATGGAAACAACGCTTCACCGACAACTCAAAGACGAGTTCTGCGACCCCGGTTCCGAAATCGAGGTCAAGCTCGGCAAGTACCGCATCGATGTCGTCAATGGAAAACGTTTGATCGAGATCCAGCGCAGCAGCCTGTCTTCGATTCGCGACAAGGTTAACGACCTCTTGCAACAAGGATACATCGTCGACGTCGTTAAGCCGCTGGTCGCGCGGAAACAACTGGTGAAGCTGTCACGTAAAAACGGTGACGAAGTTGACCGGCGCTGGAGTCCTAAACGAGGGACGATTCTCGATCTGTTTGATGAGCTGATTTACTTTACGCGTGTCTTTCCCCATCCGAACCTGACGTTGATCGTTCCCATGATTCAAATCAGCGAGGTCCGTTACCCCGGCCGCGGCCGTCGGCGACGCAGAAGGAAGGGAGACTTTGTGATTCAAGATCGGTCGATTGTGAAGCTTCAGGAAGCCTGCTTTTTCCGCAGCGTACTTGATCTTCAAAAGCTGCTGCCAAGAAAGTTGCCCAAGGAATTTGGAACCAAGGAACTGGCCGCTGCACTCAAGACGCCCCGGCACCAAGCGCAACAGATCGCATACGTATTGCGCAAAACTGGAGCTGCGATTGAGATTGGCAAACAGGGAAACGCAATCATCTGCCGGTTGGCAAACAAACGAGAGTCGAAACAGTTGTTGGCTCAGAAGTCGTTTACCAGAAAGCCGTCATTTGAATTCATGCACCAACACGCCCAGCGCAAGGCGGCTCGGTCGTAGCTGGTCAATCTGCTCACAATCGGGTCCGAATTATCCAAAACTCATGATCCAAGTTCATATTGTTGCGGACGGATTCGTAAAGTAGCATGGCTGTCCCAGCCGCGAACGGCCCCAAAAAAAGGACCGCTAGAGCGATGGTGTATCGTTGGATTGAGGCTCGTGCCTTATCATTCAATTCAGGGCATGAAAAAAGGCGACCCGCTGGCCGCCTTTGATTGGTTAGTTTTAAAGTTCCTGCTTCAGCAGCAAACGGCTCTACTGAACCTGGGCCTTGGAATGAGACTCCCGAAGTCCACGGCTGAGGATATCCCTCAGAAGCGGCGAATAGTCTTCGAACTTCGAGACATCAGGCGATCCGTTAGAGTACTGATATATCGCATCTCGAGGCTTCTTGCCCAGCGAAATCAAAGTCGAACTGACCGTACCGTAGTCTTTTTCCTTGACCACCATGCTTGGTCGGCCAGGAGCCGTTGGCGTTCGAGCCAGCACCTTGCTGGCAATCGCTAGGAACTTAACTGGAGAATCAAGCGTTTGCAGTGTCAAAAGTCGTTGGGCCATTCCCGAACGCTCGTCTCGCGGATCGTTGACGTCCTGGTTGCTGACGATGCAAAGGCCTTGCTCCAGCTCAACTGCGTTGAGTTCGTTGCCAGCGTGAATTACCCAGCCTGACTCCGGATCAGCGACACAGAAGTTTGCCCCGCCATATTGACCAGAATCCAGCTCTTCCATCCCCAGATCCAAAGCTTGCTGGGCAGAGCTGCATTTGAGCATTTCCCGAGCAAGAGAGCCTCTTGAGCGGGGATTCATTGGAGTATCGAACTTTCGCCGGCGGATGACACCGACAAAAAGACCGTTTTGGTTCATTCCTAAATATGTTCCACCGGTATGCTGGTCGATACTGGCCAAAATCCGGGGTTTGCCTGACTGAATTGACGGAGCGGGGCAGATTTGGTCCAGCGGCTCTTCACGGTTATATGCAACCAAAATCGGAGCTTCTGGAACCAAATGATATACGATTGCCAATAGGCTCATGCGTTTTCACTTTTCCAAAGAACAGGTTATTCGTTATCCATTACGTTGCCCTAATTTATCGAATAGTGACCGAAAAGACACCCCCAAACGGGTGGTTCCAAGTGGAATAGTCGTCAATATCGGCGTGATTCGCGGGCTTTGGGGATAGCCAGAGCGACTAGCCAGATGGGCTCACTGGAGTACGAAATAGTTGCAATCGAGTTCGATGCTATTGGTTCAGATTGCAAAATCTGATACTCATTTGATCCTGCCTTTGTCGCGAACTCTTTTCGCGGGTCACGTTTGGCGATCACTGCACACCTTGTCAGCGGTTTTTGGGCTTGGACCATGTACCTTTTACGTGAACTTTCAAACAAATCCGGTGGTTTATGCCCCTTCCTGACGACCCCGCACTTGGCCAAGGAGCAACTCCAAACTCCGTTCCGGTTGTGCCTTTGGTATCTCAAAACGATGGGGGCGCGAAGGTCTTTGTCGGGCGTGTTTCGGTAGACCAGCCGGTAAAGAAAAATGTTGTCGTTGCGGATGTCGTTGAGGCCGTTAGGCTTGACCCGAGCCACAGTCGGATCAAACAGCCCTCGGGGCTTTGCCGTTCCATTCCCGGAATCAAAATGATTGGTGCCGGATCGAGTTCGGGTTCAAAGAACGTCCCCAACGAAGATCTGGCCAAGCTCGGTTATGACTCAGATTGGATCGTTCAGCGCACTGGCATCAAGTCACGTTTTCATCTCGAAGAAGGCGAGTCCAGCAGCGACATGGCAATTCGTGCTGCCGATCAATGCGTGAAAAACGCCGGGATTGATCCAGCCGAAATTGATTTAATTATCGTGGCGACGGTTTCTCCAGACTACAAAACGCCCTCGACCGCTTGCTTGGTGCAGGCGCACCTTGGATGTCAAGCCTCTGCGATGGACATCAACGCGGCTTGCTCTGGTTTCGTTTATGCACTTGTCACGGCCGGCCAGTTCGTCCGCAGTGGTTGTAGTCGTAACGCGCTGGTGATCGGCGTCGAAGCGTTAACCACGTTCGTCAATCCAGAGGATCGCAAAACATTCCCGTTGTTTGGAGATGGAGCAGGAGCGGTTTTAATCACCGCCGACTCCGAGCCGGACGAAGAAAAAGCGTCAGGCGTTTTGTCATACCGGCTTGGTTCGGACGGCAATCTGGGCGAAGCGCTGATTATTCGCGGAGGCGGAGCCAAAAAGCCATTCTCGCAAGAGGTTTTAGACAAGCGAGAGCACTTTCTTTCAATGGAAGGTCGCACTGTTTTCAAGTGGGCGGTTCGATTGATTCCAGTTGTTGTCGGTGAGTTGTTGGAAGAAGCCGGAATGACGCTGGACGAGATTGACTTGTTTGTTCCCCATCAAGCCAATATTCGAATCATCGACGCCGCCGTTGAAGTGCTAGGGATTGATCGCGACAAGGTGATGGTCAATCTTGACCGTTACGGAAACACATCCGCAGCCAGTATTCCAATCTCGATCGCCGAAGCACTCGAGCAAGGGCGGATCAAACGGGGGAGCAACGTGATGATGGTTGGGTTTGGTGCCGGATTGACGTGGGGCGCGAGCCTGTTTCGCTGGTAAGGCGAGTTGAAGACCGGCTACTCATGTTCATCGGGATGAGGTTCACTGCACGACCAGCAAATCGAGAAGCCCGCGTCAACGGTTTCTCCGCATTGGCACTGCCACTGAGGGATCAAGACTTCGGCGGCAGCGGGAACTTGTTCCATGATGATCTTGGCTTCGTCGAAATCAGATCGACGGACAAATAACTCGACTTTGAACAAACCGGTCTGACCGAAAATCGAACCGCCTAGCGAAGCGTTGGACTCTTCGTTTTGAACTGTCGCGTCGATTGAGTGAGCTTCAAGCAAAAGACGTACGTTATGGGCGGCTGGCGGATTGTCGAACTGAGCCAAGAGAACCAAGTCATCGTCGCGTTCTTTGCCTTTGAGAAAATCCATAAAGTTCTTTCGCTTAGCCCATTACGATCGTTTGAATATTGAACAGGTCGTTGAAAAAAAAGCTCTCCTGCGATCCGTTTGAATCACAGGAGAGCTTGGTATTTAGAGTCGATGCCCAGCAAGCGGTTCAGCCAACCGAACTAGGACTAGTTGAGGCCTTCAAGTCGGTTGATGCAGTTTAGATCTTCGAAGGCGACTTTGAGACGCTCGACGAATGACTGCTCGCCGCGACGCAACCACGTTCTTGGATCGTAGTTCTTCTTGTTGGGTTTATCGTCACCCTCGGGATTGCCCAACTGAGTCTGAAGGTAATCCTTCTTCTCATTGTAGTATTCGTGGACGCCTTTCCAGGTTGCCCATTGCATGTCGGTATCAAGATTCATTTTGATCGCACCGTATTCGATCGCTTCGCGAATCTCTTCACGAGTCGAACCAGATCCGCCGTGGAATACGAAGTGAACGGGCAAATCGCCTGTCCCAAATTTTTCTTTGATAAACTCCTGCGAGTTCTTCAAGATGATCGGCTGAAGCGAAACATTACCTGGCTTGTAAACGCCGTGTACGTTTCCAAACGCCGCCGCGACAGTAAACCGGTGAGAGATTTTATTGAGTTCTTCGTAGAACTGAGCAACTTCTGACGGCTGTGTGTAGAGCTTGCTGCTGTCTACATCGGTGTTGTCGACGCCGTCTTCTTCTCCACCGGTGATGCCGAGTTCGACTTCGATCAACATGTCGAGCTTGTTCATTCGTTCGAAGTACTTAGCACTGATTTCAATGTTCTCTTCCAATGGTTCCTCAGAGAGGTCAAGCATGTGAGAACTGTAAAGCGGCTTTCCAGTGGCCTCGAAGTGCTTTTCACCAGCGTCGAGCAATCCGTCGATCCACGGTAACAGCTTCTTGGCACAATGATCCGTATGAAGGACAACCGGTACGCCATATAGTTCCGCCATGGCGTGAACGTGGTGAGCACCAGAAACGCTCCCTGCGATCGCAGCGGCTTGGCCATCATTGGAAATGCTTTTGCCAGCAAAGAACGATCCGCCACCATTGGAGAACTGAACCATGACGGGTGAGTTCACCTCTGCGGCGGCCTCAAGGACTGCGTTGACCGAGTTAGTGCCGACGACGTTAACCGCTGGCATGGCGTAATTGTTTTCGTTGGCGTGACGGAGCAAACGGTCGAGTGCTTCGCCGGAGACAACGCCCGGCTTGATCTGTGAATCGCTCATTGCATCAATTCTGTGGTTAGTGGTAACAAATGGAATCTGTAAACAATACATTGGAAAGAAATCGACAAAGCCGACTGGGCGTTTTCGAAATCTCTGGAAGAACCTGGCCAATGTTTGGGTTGGCACTGCAGTTTTCCAAGCCGGTCATTGTCGCCCGTTTTAGAAAGTTTTCAACGGCTTTTGGCAACAATGATGCTTGGCAGCCCAGCCGTGACAATCCGATTGCTGTCCAAATTGCCGTTGCAAGGCGGTGAAGCGTCCACGGGCCCCGTTGGTTGGCTTTGGTCGCGGTTTTCTGTCGCCCTTAGTCGGGCAAGTTGACGTGTAAGCGATTTCAAAACAGATGGTATAGTCAGCCGTTGAGTCTCCATTGATTTTTTTCCAACCCGAGTTCCATGACCACAATCGATTCTGATTTATTAAACAAGCCACTTGCATGGGTCAATCAGCGCGAGAAAGCGTTGTTGGCTCCGTTTGCGATGCACAGCGCAGACACCAAAGGGCGGTTATACCCGGAAGAAGAGCACCCCTACCGCGGACCGTTCCAGCGCGATCGCGATCGAATCCTCCACAGCTCGGCTTACCGTCGTCTAAGCGGAAAGATGCAAGTCTTTACCGGTGAGATGGGGGACTATCATCGCACGCGGCTGACTCATACTCAGGAAGTCGCGACCATCGCGCGGACGATTGGTCGGGCGCTGGGTCTCAACGAAGACCTCATCGAAGCACTTGCTTTGATGCATGACATCGGGCATCCTCCCTACGGTCATGCAGGTGAGGATGCGCTGGACGAGTGTATCGCTGACGAGGGCGGATTCTCCCACAACCAGTTTGGCCTAACGATCGTTCAGGAAATTGAGATTCGTTTCCATGATCGACCGGGTTTGAATCTGACACGTGAGTCTCTGATGGGCCAATTGTGCCGTGTTGACAAGAATCTCAAGGGACGGAAACCACTTCTGGAAGTCCAGCTGGTCGATGCAGCCGACAGCACGACTTACGATGCTCACGATACCGACGACGCGATCAAGCTGGGTTTGGTTACGATCGATGAAATGAAGAACCTGGGCCTTGTGGCCGAATGTCTGAAGTATGTCAGGGATAACTACACCGGGCTCAATGAAGAGCTGTTGCGAAAGGCACTTGTTCATCGGTTGGTCGAAAGGCAAGTCACCAGTTTGCTGTCGCATTGCGCGGGTGAGCTGCGACGTTATGATTTTCAAAGCGTCGATGAGGCGTTAAAAGGCGACTTCGTCATCAGCCATCCAGCAGACTTTGCGGAGAAAAAAGCCGAGCTTGAAAAGTTCCTCTACGAACGTGTTTACCGCCATGAAAGTTTGGTCGCGATTCGCCAGCGAGCCCAATCTCGAGTGAAACAGGTGTTTGAAGGATACTGCCAAGACCCGGATTCCTTTCCCCTGAAGTACCAGGCCAGAGCCGAAAAGGTTGGCACTAAACGAATGGCGGTCGAGTACATCGCTGGAATGACTGATAACTTTTTTGAAGAAACGTATGCCCAGATGTTTCCGTAAAAACCTTCGTACGCCTAAAGATGACCCTTAATGGGGTTTGCTTCGATTTATCGCTACCTTTTGAATCGGCTCAGGCGTAAACTACATGCTGGGATGGACGGCTACGTACTTGGGCCGTCACCACTGATTGCTCCGAGATTATTCCGCATTACTATCGCGGCCAGCTTGCATCGATCGGCGCCTATTATTGCCGAGCAGGCCACATACTTTTTTCTTATTCGATGGCGATTGAAGCTTCATTTTCGGTCGCCGCTCCTGTTGTAGTAGAGAACAATTAGATGGCACTTTGGATCCTTAGGGGATGTTTCCTCCTAATTGCAATCGGCATGGCGTTGTCCTTGACGGCAAATCCACACTTGACTGAAACCGGCGTCAGTGGAGCCAATGGAACAGCTCGTTGGGTAATTTTTATTGTTTTTGTACTCGGCGCTGTCGGCGCTGTTGTGCTTGACATTCTGATCCGCAATAAGCGGATTGACATGATTTCTAGCGTCTATTTCGGGTTGGTGGTCGGGCTGTTTTTGACCTATATCGTTGACTTGGCGTTGACTCCTTTGTTTGGACTGGGGTTGGGAACGCTGGGAGGAATTGGCCCTGACACGCTTCGTGCTCATGTGGTTTCGTTTGTTGGAATTTCGATTTGCTACGGCTGTATCAGCCTACTCTGGCAAACCAAGGACGATTTCCGTTTCGTGATTCCTTACGTTGAATTCAGCAAGGACGTCAAAGGTTCCAAGCCATACTTGCTTGATACAAGCGTCGTCATTGACGGCCGAATTGCTGATTTGATTGACACCGGGATCATCGACAACCAGCTGGTGATGCCTCGTTTCATTCTGGCCGAGCTTCAAGGCATCGCCGACAGCAGCGACAAGATGCGTCGCGGTCGTGGTCGTCGTGGTCTAGATGTGCTCGATCAGCTGCGGAACAACGAAGCGATCGACTTTAAAGTCTACGATCGAGAACTTCCCGAAATGCAGGGACAACCGGTTGATATGAAGTTGCTGTTGTTGGCAAAGCACCTCGAAGGCAAAGTTGTGACCGGCGATTTTAACTTGAACAAAGTCGCCAAGTTGCAGAACGTGCCAGTGATCAATCTCAACGAGATCGCGAATTCGCTCAAGCCCGTATTCCTGCCCGGAGAGCTAATCACCATCCGTGTCGTCAAAGCCGGAGAAGGTGCGGCGCAGGGTGTCGGCTATCTCGATGACGGAACGATGATCGTGATCGAAAACGGTCTTGATCATATTGGCAAAGACATTCGCATCTCGGTGACCAGTATGCTACAGACCAGCGCTGGGCGAATGGTGTTCGGCAAGTTCGAAAACGTTGCGTAGCGAATGGCCAGTGAGAGCATTTCCAGCTGGAAAAGATGCTCGGTGCGACGAAACTGGCGGGAGTCAATGAGTTTGGCTTGCCGTCCTGGAAGTGGCCCAAACGGTAAACCGAAGTAGAGAGCAGTGGAACTATTTTCGCCCCAACCCCTACAGGTTGAGAGAGGTGTTGGCGGTTAAGGCTAGCCAAGCACCGTGCAGGTCACGATTCCCAGCACTAGGGAAAGAAACATCAATAAATAACGGTGCACCGAAGGTGCGTTGATTCTTGCGACTAAAGCTCTCATCGTCTCATCCCCTGCCGATGTATTGTTTTGTTTACGGTTGAAAGGGTAAACAAATTGCGTGCCACTTTGAGTGCGGTCTCGCGCACATTTAAACGACGCATTGTAT